>NZ_LFKZ01000009.1:0-5567 GCF_028128975.1 Bradyrhizobium sp. CCBAU 45321 | reverse complement strand
GGCGAGACCTCTCAGGCTCTCTTGACTATTTTGTATTGCTCGACGGACTGCCTCCGTCGTGTGGCGCAGCCGTGTAAACTCTGTCCCATAGCGCTTCCTTCGAATCGTGCGACAAGGATGCACCATCAAAGTCTGGGACTAAACACCTAGGATTACCCCTAGGACCTGCAGCGATCGCGTTCGTCAAACAAGGCGGCCCTCAACGGAGGGATACGACAGACACGCACTATCTCCAGAACAAATAGATCTTCGTCAGGAGGCAAATATCTCGTGCCTATGGCCGCTGCGAGGACCGCAGCTCCGTCAGACCGGCGGCATGTTTCGGGCTGTTGAAGACTACGACCAACCACCAATCTGACGTCAGGACCGATAACCGGTCTCAGCCGCCAGTTTTCCGAGCGCCCGCAGAACCGTCGCGAGAGGTACAATCAAGTGCGATGGAATATACTCATCCACCGAGCCGTCCTTCAGAAGCGCGCGCGCCAGCGGAATGTTTCGCATCACCGGCACTCCGGCAGCCGCCGCGGCATCAATCATGTGCTGCGCCAAGGAATCGGTGCCGATGCCATCGATCATAGGCAGGGGTGCGTGCTCCCGATCGTAGTAAATCGCCACTGCAATATGTGTGGGATTGGTGATCAATACGGTCGCTCGACGCGACTGCTCAATCGCGTTCTTGGCTAACAATTGCGAATGCAGGCGCCGGCGTTGCCCTTTGAAGAGCGGGTCGCCCTCCTTTTCCTTAACTTCTCGTTTCACTTCGTCCAGCGACATTAAATTCTTGTTCGTGAACTGCCATCGCTGGAACGCCCAGTCCGCAATTGCCATCACGAGGTAGCTCGCCCCCACATAACTAGCGATCCCGAGCAGCAGGTTACCCGTCACAGCGTTCAAGCAGGATATGCCACAGCTTGGCGTCCACACAAGCGCATGCACACCTTGGCGCAGCATAAGCATTATGACGAGCCCGAGTATCAGCACCTTTGCGATTGCCTTACCTAGATCGCCGAGATTCTGCAGCGAGACTATCCTTCTGACGTTCTCACCGGGGTTGAGCCTTTTCAGCGATGGCGTGACCGCCTCGGGCGAGACAATCGCCCCGTTCTGCAGCACGTTGGCGCCCACGCCGATGACCAGGACGACGCCGAGGAAAGGTGCGACCATACTCTGTACTTCACCGAAATAAAACTCGAGGAGCTCTCGGCATACGATTGGGAAGTCCCCTTCGAGAAACGATGCGGGCAACAGGATCGTTGCCTCAAGTCGGTCTACTAGGCCAAGCAAAGAGGCGAAGAACAGCGCGAAAAACCCAAGGGTCACCGCCGCCGACACGACTTCCTTACTGTGCGGAACCTGCCCCTTCTTGCGTAAGTCCCGTAGCCTCGTCGGGGTCGGCTTTTCGGTCCTTCTGCCGGCCACGCGGTCACCTGGCGATGCGATTGAGGATCAGAATAGACGACGGCATATGCTTGTCGGCACTGGCCAAAATGATCGTGAGCGAAAGAATGAGCAGCAGAAGGCCGACTGCACTCTTGACCGGCATAGCGAGAAAGAACACCTCCAGTTGCGGCGCGAACCGGCTGACCAGTGCCAAGCCCAATTCGCTGAGGAACATCGCAACGATGGCTGGACCGGCGAGAAGCAACGTCAGCAGCATCACGAGGTCTGCGAGATCTAACATATGGGTGACGAAGATCGGACCGAATGCAGGATGAAAGCTCCACAGCGGCCAGATGTCATGGGAGCGATAGAGCGCTTCTAGTAGTTTGGAAAAGCCGCCGCTGACGAACAGCCATGTAGCGTAAAGCTGAGCCAGGAAGGTCCCAAGCGCCGAGTCCAGATTGTCGCCTGCCGGGCTCAAGAGGCTTGTCATCGTGGCCCCCCTCTGGTGGTCAATGAACGTGCCCGCGGCTTCCACCCCCCACATAGTCGCAGCAACTGGCATGCCTAGGAGGCATCCGAGCAGGAGTTCCTTGAGTCCTAGGCCCAGCATCGGCATTAGACTTGTGATGTCGAGATCCGCAGGCCAGGTTGCCCAAGCAAACCCTGCTACCGGGAGCGCCAATGCCATAATCACGCTGTTGCGCGCCAGCGCTGTCACCATGCCGCGTCTCAGAAAAGGCATGACGAGCATGATCCCTGTTACGCGTGCCATCGCAAGCGCAAGGACAACAAGGAAAGTATGCAGGTGAGCCAGAACAAGTGGCGACATGGAATGGATTACCTCTAGCGCTTGGATAGCCAGCTGGCGGCGGTCGCTCTTGCTGCGTGCCGACCGGCGAAGAGAGCAAATCTAGCAAGGCCCTAGGCCTCGGACCTATATCCCGGCGATTTGGTCGAAGATGTTCACCATATACCGGCTAAGTTCAGTAAACCAATTCGCGGTGGCCGCCAGTGTCAGGCTCACGCATATCAGCTTCACAGCAAAGGAGAGTGTCTGCTCCTGAACTTGGGTCAGAGCTTGCACCACACTGACGATCAGTCCGACGCCTGTAGCGACGAGGACTGTAGGCATCGAGAGGACAAGTGTCAGTTTGAGCGCGCCAAGGGCGATGTTGGTGAGTGTGGCGGTACTCATGGTGCTGCTCCTGCGTAGGAAAAGATGAGGCCATGAATGAGGCGCTGCCACCCATTCACGGAAACGAACAAGAATAGCTTGAATGGCAAGGATATGGTCATTGGCGAAACCATCATCATGCCCATTGCCAGAAGGATGTTCGACACGACGAGATCGATGACGATAAACGGCAGAAACAATAAGAAGCCGATCTTGAACGCGTCTTCCAGTTCGGATGTGATGAAGGCTGGAATCAAAATCATGAATTCGTTGCCCATTATGGCGGCGGCGTCCTCCTTGCTCCACAATCCCCGAACCGCATTGACGTAGAATTGCCGTTCCCGTTGCGACGTGTTCTTCAAGAGAAAGTTGCGAACTGGCTCAGTAGCTAGCGTTACCATTGCCTCTAATTCGCGGAGATCTTGGGATGCGATTGGCTTGTCTCGCACGGCTTCATACGCACCTTTAGCCACTGGCTGCATGATGTAGACCGAGAGCAGGATTGCGATCGCATTCAGCGCCATGTTCGGCGGAATGTTCTGAACGCCGAGAGCATTGCGAATGAGCATAAAGACGACGACGAGCTTCACGTAAGAGGTGACGGCAATCGCAACGAAAGGGGCGATCGCAATGGCGGCGAGTAGGACAATCAGCATCGCGGGATCAGGCAGCGCCGTCATCGTTCTGCTCGTGTTAATCGCAAGTCAAGCACGCGCACACCCGTTCGCTCGGCGATGCGCACCAGTTCGCCGGTTGCGACGATCTGGCCATTGACGCGCAAGCTGATATTGGTCGTGGCATCAAAACCAAGATCCAGCACCTGGCCGATTGCCAATTCGCGAAGCTGGCTGAGAGGCATTGTCAGGCGCCCAGCATGCACATCAACAAGAAGATCAATGCTGTCGAAGGTTTCCGGTGGAAGCAGATCCGGTCTATCCATCATACAGTCCACAGCTGAAAGGACGGTAAGGCGGCCATTGCAGATCGAGGCGCGAAAGCAAGGATCGCCAGAGAGGCATAGGAGAACAGTTATGATGCCGTCATTGCCGACCGGGGTGGTATCCAGCAGGATGACGTCACCTAACGCGAGTTGATGCAAATCCGTCGAGATAAGGCTGATGCGCTCGACCAGCAGAACGAGACAAACGGGCAGATCATCGAGCGCGGCGCATGCGACCGGAAGCGCAGAGCAGCAGTCGGCGATCCATTGCAGCCCGCTGCCATCGAATTCTACCAGCCCGACGACGTCGTTTGGACGCTCCAAGCGAAGAATCTCAATTGCGTACGGAAACACTTCAGTGGTTTCGGCCGAAGACCAGGTCGGCCGATGTCCACACCATTGTTCCACCTTGATCGCAAGATCTCGGAAGACAATGTCGAACAGGATTTCTCGCAGGCCGTCACCCAGAGGCAATGCGGTAATTTCCGGCCAACGTTGCACAGCCACCGCCGGAAGGAGCGCCGAGTCAACTGCGACGCAAATCCTGTGGCCGCGTGGGCGCATCACAGCCCGGCAGTAATCTGCTGGAAGGCGCGGAGATGTCGAGCCTGGCATGACAGCTTTCACGTCGATGCCAGCGATGTTGAAGGGGATTGGCAGACGTGTAGCAAGACGCGAAACGGCGGCAGCCTCACGTCGGCCATAGCTGGGTAGATCGATCACGCGCTCGTCTCACTTAGTAGTAGAATAGTGTCTCAAATCCGCGAGATCGCCGGTTGCTGCGTTGTTTGTCCAACATTGCGCTGAAGACGACCAACACGTTGCGCATTTCAAGCTGATCGGACAAATCGCGCGCAAATGCATGGCCATGTACCTGCAGGATAGGCGAAAGCCGCTCGGACTTGATGCAAACCCATAGGGTATCAATCTGGAAACTGACGATCAAAAACGCATTGCCGAATAATTTCGGTTCGGCATTACGTGCACCTTCATATTGCCGGCATAAAACCTTGCAATCGGGGGCGCGAACGGACCCTTCGCAGGTGTCTAGGGTCGCCTCCTCGATCAGTTGCGACAAACAAGCGTTGTCCCCGGTACTCGCGTGCTCCGGCACCTGGGCCGCCACCGGAATTGAACGGCCACGTGGTTGGATGGACGGCATCGCAGCCCCTGTCGCCAGTTGCATCTAACTTCCTCTGCTAAGTTTGACCGCTGTGGGACTGAGACACCTGGCTCAGCCGCGTTGAAGCGCTCGGCAGGACACACCATTCACCACCACCCCGACTTGCCGAACCACAACAGTAGTTTTCACTGGGCGTACGTCTCCAGGACATCATATTTGTCGGGAACCGACTTTCTAGGAAAAAGGTAGGTAGCCGCTCAAGGGAGTAGTATCCGCTTCTCCATGTACTCACTGTCGACCAAGAGCCAATACAATTTCGATATGGAGCCAGCTGATGACGCTATGCCTTTGAGGAACAACATGCTCAGCGTCCAATGGCCGGTTTGAATGAGTAGGGACCAGTGCGATTTTCGGAGTTCACTCACACATGCGGCCGATCGGCATGACATGCCATATTTGGCAAAGGTAGGAAGACTCTCGGCGGGGAGAGCTACGTGTTTAGTCCCAGACTTTGATGGTGCATCCTTGTCGCACGATTGGAAGGAAGCGCTATGGGACAGATTTTACACGGCTGCGCCACCACGACGGAGGCAGTCCGTCGAGCAATACAAAATAGTCAAGAGAGCCTGAGAGGTCTCGCTAAGCGCTACGGGATCAACCAGAAGACTGTCGCGAAGTGGAAGCAGCGCGAGACTGTCACCGGTCGTTCGACTGGCCCCAAGGAAGCCAAGTCGACTGTCCTTTCCATCGAGGAGGAGGCGATCATCGTTGCTTTCCGGCAGCATACGCTGCTGCCACTCGACGATTGCCTCTATGCGCTGCAGCCGACCATCCCGCATCTGACGCGGTCATCCCTGCATCGCTGCCTCCAGAGCTATGGCGGAATCTGGGTGATGACGGTGTGAGGAAGGCGGCGTATCGAGGCGGGTGACGAGCCTGCCAGAACC
>NZ_LFKZ01000008.1:0-5131 GCF_028128975.1 Bradyrhizobium sp. CCBAU 45321 | reverse complement strand
ATAGTCCATTGCAGAACTGAAAGCGAGGCTCGAACGGTGATGGAGGCGATCCGAAAACGTCTTGCGGAATGCGGTCTGGAGCTCCATCCGGAGAAAACCCGGATCGTCTACTGCAAGGATAATAAACGGAGAAAGGAATGCGAATACATCTCGTTCGACTTCCTTGGCTACACCTTCCAGCCGCGCAGCGCTCGCGATCGAAAGGGCGAGAAGTTCCTCAACTTCCTCCCGGCAATCAGCAACAAGGCTGCCAAAGGACTCCGACAAACCATTCGCTCATGGCGACTGGGTTCGACGCGAAACCACTGGAGTCTTGAAGAACTCGCCAAGCTGATTGATCCTGTCGTGCAAGGATGGCTGAACTATTACGGACGGTTTTACCGGACGGAATGTGTCAACGTCCTTCGTCACGTAAACGACGCGCTCGCCCGTTGGACGAGGCGGAAATACAAGCGGTTGAAAGGCCGGAAAGTCGCCTCAGTAGATTGGTTGGGACGGCTCGCACAGCGCGATCCGAACCTACTCTATTTGTGGCGAGTCGGCATTCGACCTGCGGCTGGAAGATAGAAGCCGGATGAATCGAGAGGTTCACGTCCGGTTTCGAGAGAGCCTCGGGGCGCAATTCCCTGGGGCTACTCCACCGACGGTGACCCGCTTGAGGTCTTGGCCGCGTAACGCGCCGGCCTCGTGCGCCACCCGCAGGCTCTCTGCCAGCAGCAGCTCCAGCTTGTCGCGCAGCCGCTTGCGCCAGTGGCTCAGGTCCGAACGCTCGTGCGGAAAGGCGTGCTGGAAGAACTCTTCGCCGGTGAAGCACTGGAAATAGGGGTCGTGGACCCAGCGCTCGCATACCCCCTCATCGGACAGGCCGTAAATGTGCTTGAGCAGCAGCAGCCCGATCATGAAGCGGGTCGTGATGCCGGGCCGGCCCTTCCCGCTGTAGAGTGGTGCGATCTCGCCGTCGATCCAGTCCCAGTCCAGCTTGCCAGCGAGCTGAACCAGCTCGTGCTTCATGTTGATGATCTGGTCCAGCCTGGCCCGGAACAGATCGCCCGATCCCGTCGTCCTGTGCTTCTTCGGTCGCATCGCCACCTCCGATGCGACCACGGAATCACGACTGGCGATTCGACGGAATCCCGAAAATGAATTTGCAAGGTTCCGACGCCCGAAGCATCAAAACCCTGCAATCCCAAAACGGTCCACAACGACGAATGCGATTCCGCCTCAGTCGTTTAGCCCCTCTTCAAGGACGACCGCTTAAACTCTAACCCTGATGAGCCAGAGCTCCCTTCTCAAAACACCTGACCAGTCTCAAATTATCTGATGACGGACACTCCAGGGTCAGATCGGCGACGGCCTCCTTCAAGGCGGCGGCCTCCCGGCGGAGGTCCTTCACCTCGCCGGAGGTCGCAAGCTCGCGCCGTGTCGCCGGCCAGGCGGCGCTTGCCGGCCTCGAGAAACTCCTTGGACCAGCCGTAATACATCGAGGCGGCAATGCCTTCTCGGCGGCAAAGCTCGGAGATGTTCGAGGATTCCAATGATCACGCGCAGGTATTCCAATCTGATGCCGCGCGGCGTTCCAATCTGATCGCGCGCACGTGAAGCGCCCGATCGTTAAAGATAATTGGCACCATCGTTAGCCCATGGTCAAGCGGCTGGCGACGAGATCACGTACATGATGGTATCGCTCGAAGGAGCGAAGCTGACCGAACGCGCACCCCCGACAGTGCCGTAGCGGCCGGTCAGCTTCGCGGGCTGCATCGGCGGACGATGTAATTAAGGCCGAACAAGAACGGGCGGGCGACGCATGGAGTCACCGTTCAGTTCGAGCTTGTGGGCGTTGTGAAGCAGGCGATCAAGTATGGCGTCTTGCGTAAGTTGAGTCATTTATGAGATGGTGCCATTTTGCTATTGGAAGCTGGCTGGTGACGAGTGTTGATCGACGGCCGTAGCGGTCCTCGAGCATTTCGAGCAGATAATGCCGGGCATTGGCGTCGACGACTTGCAGGCCCCAATCGTCCAAAATTAGGAGGTCGACGGCGGCGATGCTCTTCATCCGCGAAGCGAGTCGGCCATCGCCCCGGGCAAGGTCCGGTTCTTCGATCAACGCGGCAGCCGGGTGAAAAGCACAGAGTGGTTGTCCCGGCAGGCCTTGTGGCCGAGCGCACAGCCAAGCCAGCTTTTTCCGACGCCGGTTCGCCCAACAATGGCGCAATTCTCATGGTTCTTGATCCAGTCTCCCTTAAGCAGCATGTCGAACAAGCGGCGGTCGAGCCCACGAGGGGCGCGGTAGTCGATATCCTCAGGCACGGCATGATGACGCAGCTTTGCCTTGCGAAGACGAAGCGCCAGGCGCCGGTTGTTACGCCAAGTCGCTTCATGGCCCAGCAGCAACGCCAGCCATTCGGCGTGAGCGAGGCCCTGGACCTCCTCGTGGTCGGCGAGGCTCGTGAAGGCCTCGGCCATGTCGGTAAGGCCGAGCCGGGTAAGCAAGTGGAGTGTAGGGTGGGTCAGCATTTTCTTCCCTTTTAGTGGTAATAACCTGAGCCGCGGATGTTGGTGTGTATAATCGGCTCGCGCTCTGGGGACGCCGGAGTTGGAACGCGATCGAGCCCCTTCTCGAGGATCGATTTGACGCTTGGGTAGTTGTGAGCCTGGATCTCAAGCGCGCGCAGCGCGGCCGCCTCGAGGCGCTCGGCGCCAATGCGCTTCTCAAGCCGGATTATGCCCAGGCACGAACGATAGCCCTGATCGGGATCGGCCGATTGTCGATGATCCGGTCGACCAGCAGGCGCAGCATCGGGCCGATCCGGGTTGCCTCGCTGCGGATCTTTGTCGGCGTCCACTCGCCATAGCGCCGGTGGCTGGAAGGCATGTGGGCGTTGATCGTCGTGTGCCGCCCGTTGCCACTGCCCGCATGTGCGCGGCGGCGATACGCTCGCCCCCCAGGAAGATTTCAACCGTTCGCGCGCAGGTCCGCGCTTCTACCTCCCGACGGGCGAAGCGGTAGGTCACCGAGTAGTAGTGCCGTTCAAGCTCGACGTGATAGTCGAGCCCGACCCGGCATCGGCGCCATTCGGCATGGACCCACGGCTCGCCAGGAAGCGGTTTAAATTTCCCCGAACAGCTGGCGCTGTGTGCGGCCATGCACCGTTGAGTTCAGCCAAGCTGTAAAAAGTTCGGTCGCGCAGCCGCCCCATCTGCGCCCCCGCTCGTCCCTAATCCAGGGAGCAATTTACGTGAGGCAACGGCTCAGCATCCGATAACAATTAAGACGAGGCAATGCGGAGTCTCACCCTGATCGCCGCCGCGCACGAGCATCCGTATCTCTACCTCGACGGCATCGTGATGAAGCGCAGCTGGGCTGGTGAGGTTCGCAACGTGTCGCTGCTGGTGGGCCTCGGCGGTCAATGCCGAGGGGTTCCGGGAGATCCTCGGCATCTGTGAAGGCGCCCAGGAGCCTTGGCTGCAGGCTCGCGCCAAGCAGCATCCCATCGCCACGAGTCTTCCCATGCTCGACGGCTATGTCGCCGCGATCGTGGCCGGGCCGGTGTCGATGAGTCCGCCCGACTGGATCTGTCCGCTACTCGCCACGACGCCGACGCATTCAACCACGGCGGCACGCCGGAGTTCGCTGCGATTTCGGCCGTCGCGCTGCGCCACAACGACATCAGTAACGTCCTTTCCACCGCACCACATCGGTTCGCGCCGATCCATGGCCGCAAGCCGAATGGCGACGTTGATGCGCGGCCGTGGTGCCGGGCTTCTATGCCGCCATGCGGCTGAGAGTATCGGCCCGGGCCCCGCTGCTCGACATCCGCAACATAGACCACGGCTTGCTCCTGCCGATCCTGCTGCATTGCGTCGACAATCAAGGGCGTCCATCGTTTGGACCGCCAAGGCCAGGCCGCGAGACCGAGGAATTCCTGCGCAACCCCCATACCGACATTCCGGACGTCGTCGAGGCCATGCGCCAGTACTGGATGCCGAACCGCTACGCCCGCGCGCGCTGATCACTGCAGACGTGGGAACTCATGCCGGTTACCATCTGCCGGCCGGGGCAGCCGATATACGCTCGATCGCGCAACGCGCAGCAGTTGGCATTACCGGCGGATCGATAATCTCTCATGATCGCGCTGAAGCAATCCTCGGCGATCCGGTGCGCTCATCGTCCGGACCTCCTGGCTAAGAAATCTCGCTCGACTCGTCACGGTTGATTGTTCTCATGGCGCCTTCAACGCGATCTTTGCCTTCAGCGCCGCATCGATTTTCCGTCGCCTCTTCTTCATGATCAGCTCCGTTCTTCGAACCGGAACGGTAACCGCGCCACCTGAGAGTCTGACTCATAAATGAGCCAAGCGAATGTGCGTTCAACCACCCACCGCCTTAGCAGAAGCTGGAAGCCTTTGACGCCTTGGGGCCGCTCGACGAGCTCGACAGTCCATGGACTGTAATCTGAGAGCGCGTTGAGGAGTTGATTTCCGCGGTAGATCCGGTCGGCAAAGACGTGGCGCAGGTAGGGGAAGTTGATCCGCACATTCTTCAGCGGCGGTACGGCGCCATGGCAGTCCTGAACGTTGGCCGGATGAACATGAACCTCGAGGAGGAGGCCATTGATATCCGTCACAATATGCAGCTTGCGGCCGTAGATGCGCTTGCCTGCATCGTAGCCGCGCGGTTCGCCAGCTTGCGTGGTCGGCGCACTTTGAGTGTCGATCACGGCTGCAGTCGGCTTCGGTGCGCGTCCAAGCTTTTTTGCGCCCGTCGGACAAGGACGCTGACAATCCTCTGCCACCGGCCTGTATCCCGCGTTGCATAAAAATAGCCCTGCACCGTCGAGTAGGGCGGGAAGTCCTGCGGCAACGCCCGCCACTGGCAGCCGGTCGAAACGATATAGAGGATCGCTTCCACCACACGACGCAGCTTCGTCTTACGCGGCGGGCCGCGCCGGTTCGCTCGCGGCAACAGGCGTCTGATCAGCGCCCACTCCGCGTCGGCCATATCGCTTGCATAACCAGCTCGTCCCGCCGATATTGCTCCCGAGTGATCTTGGTCCAGGTGACCTGCCACTGCGTATTTCCTCCAGAAGGAGTTAGAGTCCGGCCCGAAGAAGGACGGACAGATGAAGCGAGCA
>NZ_LFKZ01000007.1:0-4375 GCF_028128975.1 Bradyrhizobium sp. CCBAU 45321 | reverse complement strand
TCTCGTTTCCTCTAAAAGTTGACGGCATTGTAGGGCCGGCGACTTGGTTCAGGCTAACGCCAGACACGGTCAAGAAGGGCTCGAAGGGCAGCGGTGTGAGGCTTCTCCAGGAGATACTCAAAGCCTATGCGTCAACTTGACCCTGGAGCCGTAGACGGCGATTTTGGCCCGCACTGAGGCTTCGGTGAGGGCATTCCAAGCGTCCCACGTTGATTTCGATGGCAATCCGTTGAAGATCGACGGAATTGTCGTCCCTAAGACGTGGATCGCGCTCTGGAGTTGATCGCCCATTGAACTTCGACACGGGAGCGTCACAACGACCGGCGCCCGGTTGAGCGCGCGTCGACATAATGATCCAAAAAAGGCGCCAGCTGACGACCGTAATGAGAGCGAGTACACCGATTCATGTAGTGGCGTTAGGCTCTCGCGGTGTATACGACATGAGATGTGAGTTGGGAGCAGCCAGCCTAGACGGCGTTCGGGACGCACCGGCGGATCGGTGGTGGGCTGCCTGACGGCTTCGCTCGATGACCAGGTTTCACGAAATGGCCATTTCTCTTGCTTCTCTGCGTTCCCAAGTTTGGCGGATCGTTGGCGGACAGGCTGAGGCCCCAAGTATGTTCGGTGCATTTCAGCACGCGGACCATTCGCTTGCTGTACTTCGCTCCCAGGTTTGGCAATGCGTCAGCGGACAGGCACCGAGTGCTATGACTGCGGTCCAAGGAGAGAGGCATTCACTTGCTCCGCTCTATACCCAGCGTGTGGCAACTCCGGCTGACAGCAGCTATGCACTGCGGCAGGTCGGGACGGCAACGAACAATGGAGACGGAGCGAAAGACGGGAGGGACGATGGGCCGCACTTTGCGCGCGTAGTGAAATACGGATTGTGTCTCGCGGGCGCAGGCTACGTCTATGATGAGGTCGCAAACAACTTCTTCCTTTCTACCACATCACTGCACGACGGGAAGAAGGGCTTCACCAGTAACGAACGGCTCAGGTTGGCTCAGGCGAAGGCGAGAGAGTATTACACATCGTATCACGCTGCCGGCCCTGACGCCCGGCGCCTCAACGAACGTCCCCTCAATCCAATCCGGACCTGCGGCAACAATCTGTTCGTAACGATGATCGACTACCGGGCGGCGACCTATGTACATGTGGGCCGTCTTGCGGATTCCACAAAGGCGCGCACCTCTCTTGTGCTGAACCTGAGCTGCATGAAGGGGCATCTCGTGAAGGACGAGTGCGTGGCCAAGTACAGGCCACCCAAAGTACCGAAGGATCCGGACCTGACGAGCAGCCCATTATACGACAGAACGAACAAGTATGCATTGACGGGCGTGCTCAACAAAGAAACTGGTGCTTACGGTTACACCTCGAGGTCGGTCACTCAGCCATTTGTGAACAAGGGTGTTCAGCACTTCCGGGACGCCACGCTCCGGAGCGAGAATGGACTGACTGTGAAGCGATGCGTCGAGAGGCTCGAGGCGCTACTCGACAAGGACGGCGGTCTCAGCGAGGAAGCCCAGTTCGCGGCTGGCCAAGCCATCCTGAACTTTAGGCAGGTTTACGCTGCGGACGAGCATTGGGGACATGCTGAGAACGTCGTGATGCGGACCATGGCCGAACACGGATGGCTATCCCGGACGGAGACCGCCAGGCTCGATGCGACTCTTATGTTCGAAGACCCAAACATGAATCCGCTCAAACGCAACCGAAGCTGGGTCGGGCCTGGACTACACCAACTTGACATCTGGCTTCAGCAGAGGCGATCCGGTCATGATCCTGTGATAAGCGAGGAACTGAACCACCGGGAGATAGATGATATGAAAACTCTGCCCATCGCGCACGTCAAGTTGAACGAGCAGGGCAATGGGTTTGAGGACTGCTCCGGGCTGGGCGACTCGTTCACGTGCGCGAATGCCGTCGCCTGTATCAATCACGCGCGGTTGATGAGTGGTCAGCCACGCCTCTCAAAGGAGGAGGTTATTGTGATCATCGCGTGTCTTAACGCCGTATACGACGATACAACGTCAATACGGCATACGCTCCACGAGGTGGCACGAGGCTGCTTCGCCGGCGCTGGTTTCACCATCGAAGACGCGGATGAGTTCTATAAGGGGGTATGTCGGAAGGCCGCGCGAGAGTACTACGGCGGCAGGTCTCTCTCCAAACAGGAGCTGACGCCATAAAACACGTCGTGGACTAGCGAGCTACGCTCCCGACGTGGTCGAGCACGAGTTGCGGATGGAGTCCGATCTCACTGCCCTTGGCATCGGCGACGGCTTGGGCACCGACAGGTGCGGCGGAAAAGAACACGGGGGTCGAAGGCAAGCTCCTTGGTGCCACAGATGCCGACGAGGCATCGTCGATCTCGTTATGTGACGCGCGGCGGCCAGCGGGCGAACGTCCGCTCGGAGCCGAAAGCGAACCTTGATCGCGGTGGGAGTTGGGGATGCCACAGCCAATGCCGATTGCCTGCGGTTGGAGCGCACGCCGCCGGGCAGCGGTTGTCAAACGGGATATGCCCGGTAAGGCGCTGGTCCGCAGAAAGCATTCCTGTGCCAGGGTTTTCGTCTCGGTCGTGCTACTTGCGGAGATAAAAATGTCTCCGTTGAGTTCGCCCGCAGGGGATGTCCCGGGTTCTGTTGAATTTCTGAAGAGGTCGGCGTTGCCCACCTTGAGCCGGTAGGCTCGGGGTGCTGATTCCACAAAGGAGAGCAACGCCATGACGAGAGATATCACACCGGCTGGTTCGCCGGCGACTGGGGCTGTGGACGAAGCGTTTGCGGAAGTGCGGGCGAGCTTCGATCGGTTCTGCCTTGCGGCGGGGATCGAGGCGGTCGGCACGATGATGGAGGCGGATGTGACGGCGGCCTGCGGGCCGCGCCACGGTCGCGATGCGGCGCGGCGGGCGCACCGTTGGGGCCGAACGCGGGGACGGATCGGTTTCCACGGCGGCAAGATCGAGGTCGAGCGCGCGCGGGTCCGGGGCGTGGACGGCGCGAGGTCACGATCCCGAGCTGGGAAACGGCGGCGCAGGAGGACTGGCTCGGTCGCTGGGCGATGAACCTGATGCTGATCAATGTGTCGACGCGCCGGTTCGGCCGCGCTGTCCGGCTGCCCGAGGGTGACGTGCCGGCACCGCCCGGATCGCGGGTTTCGAAGTCGGCGGCCTCGCGGAGGTTCGTCGCGCTGTCGGCGGCGCGGCTGGCCGACTTCATGGCTGCCGATCTGTCCGCGCTCGACCTTCTGGTGGTCCAAATCGACGGGCTGCATCTCGGCGACGATGTCGTGCTGGTCGCCGCGATCGGGGTTGACGGCGAAGGCAACAAGCATCCGCTGGCGCTGGTGGAAGGGGCGACCGAGAATGCCGCAACGGTTCAGGCCCTGCTGGACAACCTGGTCTCGCGCGGGCTCGACCCGACGGTGCCAAGACTGTTCATCGCCGACGGCGCGAAGGCGTTGTCGAAGGCGATCCGCCGCACCTTCGGTTCGGCCGCTGCGATCCAGCGCTGCCAGATCCACAAGGCGCGCAACATCATGGAACGCCCGCCGAAAGAGCATCATGCGGCCACCCGTCGGGTGCTGCGCCAGGCCTGGGAGCTCGATGACGCCGACAAGGCCGAAAAATTGATCCGCAATCTCGCGCGTCGACTCGACCAGCAATGGCCCGGCGTAGCGGCCAGCATCCTCGAAGGCCTCGACGAAATCCTGGCTGTCGTCCGGTTGAAGCTGCCGAAGGAGCTTCGTCGATCGCTCGCCTGTACCAACATCGCCGAGAACATGATGGGCACCATTCGCCGCGTCACGCGCAACGTCAAACGCTGGCGGGATGCCGGTATGGCCTTGCGATGGGTCGCGGCCGGCATGATCGAGGCCAACAAGGGCTTCCGACGATTGAAGGCACATAAGCAATTGGCGATTCTGCATGCGGCCCTTCAAGCTCACCACGATCGCATGACGATCAAGCCCGTTGCCCACATCACGAGGGTCGCATAATATTCATTCCGGAAACGCCCGCCCGACGTGACGTAGTTCAACACTGATCGGGACATCCCCCGAAACTATCTCGGCTCTGTTTGCCTCGTCGCCGCTCTTGTATGGTGGATATAATGAGTCCGAATCCTAAGGTCCCAAAATCGGGGCCATTTCACTGATCGATGCAGCCTGGCAAACCTGGCGTCGATTGAAAGGCACAAATCAGGCCGGTGTCAGATTCGCTGACGGCATCAAGGTCATTCTGACCCAGCAAAGCCACGCCGTCCTGATCGGCTCCGTCAGCCAGATCTAAGCATAGCTCGGGTGGCGCAGTTTCAAGTGCCGAGGGACATGTCTCGATCCGACGAATCTGCGACTTCTGTTGGCATAGTCATGA
>NZ_LFKZ01000006.1:0-2382 GCF_028128975.1 Bradyrhizobium sp. CCBAU 45321 | reverse complement strand
GCACCCGCGCCACTTGGCGTACAAACCCCGAGACTCTAACTGCCGCTGGATGAAAATGCAGTGGCAGGTCACCGCAGATGCGCACCCGATGGGCTTCCTATACTGCCAACCTCGTTCGAAGTAGGTTGCAAGGTCTGCGCGAGCGCAAACAGCGGAACCTGTGGCTGCTAATGGCAGCGGATTCATGATTGCCCCGGTCCTCGCCTGGGCCAGAAAGAGCGTAAAACTCGATTAAGCCTAGGAGCCCCCCTTCTCGAAAAGCCTGGCCAGTCTCAAATTATCTGACACGGACACTCGAAGTTCTCACTCAGGCAAGAGCCGCTAGACAATTTAAACTACGTCATCCTCAAGACATCGATGTCCCAATCCCGACGGTAGGACGGGTATACCCTGTCAGTGCAGAGAGAGGCGCGTTGTGTCACGAGGAAACGCTCGGTCATAAACCTGCAATCAAAGCGTGCTACGTAGCTTGGTCCGACAACTTGCCGCTGCTGGTCGGAGTGACGCGCAGTGTTTTTTGGCTCATTGATTTGTCGGGATGGGTATTCGCGCATGGTTTACGACACTGCTACGGTGCAGATGCTCCGCAACGTCCTTGATGAAGTACTTGCTAGCTCCACGTTCATCGGGCAGGAGCACCGCTCTGCGCTGGAGATCGCGGAGCGCATTCTTTGGCTTGCCTCACAGGGAGAGCGGGAGGCCGCGACAATCAAACAGCACTTACTGAACGAGTTTTTGGTGAGCGGTAGCGATAGCGTAAGAGCCGAGAACGCCACCTCGATGGTAAGCAAGGCTCCGCGTTTGTGTTCGGACATACGATACCGGGGATCCTAGTAACGCCGGTCGGAGGTTCCGAGCTGAATGACAAATGCCGGCCAATCGCCGCTGAAATTGTTTGACGCTGGGCTATGCACATGCAGATCCCATTGCGCCACTCCGCCTCCGCGGAAAAGAGATCTGTTCGGTGTCATCTCCATATCGCTCGCTAGACAAATGCGCCTCCGAGTCATGTGATCTGAACGAATCCTAGAGCAGCCTACTTACCATTCAGGATCCATACAAAGCCCTCGCCGTGGCGAGGGCTGGACAAGCAGTGTCCGAGGCAAATGTCCGCACTGATCGCGCGCTTAACCCTGAGGGTTCGGCAGGGCTTCCGATGTTCCCCGCCACGGTGCTTCGTCCTGCTGGAGCATTCTTCCGCAGCGTCTGGATAGGAGGCGACCATTTCTTGTTCTGTTCAGTACTCGCTTGCCAACATCAGCCTGAGGACACGCAATGTCCTTTCCGAGTCGCTTGGATCTTCGGAGCCTTGCTGCATCTTCCTGTCGTCGTAGTCGATCTTCCAGAAGAACTTTTGACCCACCAAGTCGAAGCTTCCGAAGCCGTGCTCGCCATGAGAATCGTTCTCCTCTGTAAACCCGGAGAAATCCGCCACCTGACGGAGCGCCTCGGCCTTACGCAGTCGGGTAGCTCGGCGGCTCCGATTGTCATCATTGCCTTGCCGCCACCGAAGTGCGCCGGAAGGCATCGTTCAGAAGGGCGATACTATTCATCATCGCACTCCTCCGCGTCCTCGCGCCTGTAGGGCGTCATGCGGACCACACGTCGCTCCACTCGCGTGCACTCTTCGGGGTGGTAGTAGTTGCGAACCAGCATCGCCACCCTCCTAGATCAGGCCGGCGAGCACAAGTGCCGAGACGATCGTCTTGCCACCACATGCTTCGCAGAAGCCCTGGTCTTGATCGGGCTCCATGTCGGCCGTGTTGTTGCACCCCGCCGTCATGCAGATCGCGGGGCTCGTTTGAACTCTCTCGGCAAGAGAAATGTTGGACATCGTGTCCTCCTCGCTACGAGCTTCCGACCCATTCGGGTGCTCGTTCCGAGGCGGAGCGAGCGTCCACTACTGGAGCTATGCGGGATTTTGGGTGACGAGGTGATCAGGCGGCGTGGTTTTCCGGCATTTGGATGACCTCGATGCCGTCATTAAATCTGACACCTGCGATGACCTTGGGCATTGGATTTGTGCCGTTGAGCCGCCGGCAGGTCTTTGATGCGGCGATGACCAGCTTGAACACCATCAGGCTTGGCGGTGGTCGGCGACAACGAGCCCTTGGTGCGCACCGTTCTGTGCCGCACGGTCGCGAACACGCTTTCGATGGGATTGGTAACCGGTATGAGATGGCTCGGTGCCAACGTTCCGCTGCGGTGTTCCTACATCGTGGCGTATGGTGCGACCATCGGGACAGAGGCACCGGGAGCACGAAGTGCGGACAGGCCGATGCACACGATGAGCCGAGAGCTCGAGTTAGGGCTCGGACTCAATTGATCCAATAGGCAACGATGGCGGCGAGATGGACGGCAGCCAAGAAGTTCGTGGCTAGT
>NZ_LFKZ01000005.1:0-1096 GCF_028128975.1 Bradyrhizobium sp. CCBAU 45321 | reverse complement strand
TTGACATGCCCGCGCACCGCGTCTGGGCTCTGCAGGGCCTCGGCGCGGGCCTGGCAGGGCTTGCGCCCGCGCTCCAGCAGCGCCTCGTCGTCATCGCCGAGCAGCTTGACGAGCCCTGGGACCGCGCCGGGGCTCTGGCGGGCCTCGGCGCGGGCCTGGCAGGGCTTGCGCCCGCGCTCCAGGAGCGCCTCGTCGTCATCGCCGAGCAGCTTGACATGCCCGCGCACAGCGTCTGGGCTCTGCAGGGCCTCGGCGCGGGCCTGGCAGGGCTTGCGCCCGCGCTCCAGGAGCGCCTCGTCGTCATCGCCGAGCAGCTTGACATGCCCTGGGACCGCGCCGGGGCTCTGGCGGGCCTCGGCGCGGGCCTGGCAGGGCTTGCGCCCGCGCTCCAGCAGCGCCTCGTCGTCATCGCCGAGCAGCTTGAGGAGCCCTCGCACCGCGCCTCGGCTCTGCGCGGTCTCGGCGCGGGCCTGGCGGGGCTTGCGCCCGAGCTCCAGCAGCGCCTCGTCGTCCTTGCCGACGGCCTTGCCACGCCCGCGGATCGGGCCCAAGCCTTCGCAGCACTGTTGCCGAGGAGGTGAGACGATCCGTAGAGTCCGATTGACAGTCGGAATGAGCTATCTCGGATTCTGAACCCCCGGGTTTGCCGGAGGCCATTTGGTTTAAGTTATGCCGCCATGGCCGATTGTTTCAGCATGTCATAGTAGCGTTGCTCGGCTTCGGCCCGGGGGGATGTTTCCGATGGGCTCCAGGAGCCGTCGGTTATTGAACCAATCGACCCATTCGAGGGTGGCGAACTCGACAGCCTCGAAGCTGAGCCATGGCCCGCGCCGATGGATCACCTCGGCCTTTGTAGAGACCGTTGATGGTTTTGGCGAGAGCGTTGTCGTAGGAATCTCCGACACTGCCGACAGAAGGCTCGACACCAGCTTCAGCCAGGCGCTCGGTGTACTTAATGGATACGTATTGGCTGCCCTGTCGCTGTGGTGCACGAGCTCGCCACGGTGGACCGGCCGTCGATCATGTAGGGCCTGCTCCAGCGCATGTCATTCGGCTTGCAATATTGACCCCCTAAGCCGGGGGATCGGCGTCCAAA
>NZ_LFKZ01000004.1:0-547 GCF_028128975.1 Bradyrhizobium sp. CCBAU 45321 | reverse complement strand
ACTGCGCGCTCTAGGTCTGGGAGCATGCTCATGAGCGCTCGATGTGTGCGTGCTTGCGCCTTTTCAGAGTTCGCGGCAGCGGCTAGCGCGTTACGATAACGCCGTACCGCCTTGATGGTCCTCTCCTCAAGATGGGAATCGTCGCTCAATGGCTCGTTCTCGCTACTTGCACGGTCGAAGCCGCATCGGGCGTCATGCTGGTTCGATGACAGATCGCTCTCAACCTCCTTTTGACCGTACAATCTGACGCTACGTGCGCTTCAAGCTTGTTGGGTAATTATTACTTTCGTCGCCCTTCATCAGATTGCGCATTGGCGCTAGTTGCTAACAGCGCAGACCAGCGGGCATCGAACTTCGAACATTGCCCCCTCAGCGCTAGACAACATGAGCGTGCACGAAGTGCCTGATGAGCCTCTTTCGCATTGGGCTCGTAAACACTCATCCCGAAGTTGATCATGCATCCAACCGGACGATCCGCCCAGCCGACCACCTCCCGCACCGATCTTGGTCCGATTCGTTTCGTTAGAGCTCAGCCGCTCTGCTTGGC
>NZ_LFKZ01000003.1:592-4240 GCF_028128975.1 Bradyrhizobium sp. CCBAU 45321 | reverse complement strand
AACCCACGGTCCATTGAGGGCGCGGCTGTGCGAATCGTCAGCCGGTCAAGACTCGGATGCGGCACGCCGAGCTTGGGCGGAAGCGGCGTGTTAATTCGAGACTTGGCTCTGCGGAAGTTGTCTTCAAGCGAATATTGAAGCACGTCGCCTTGCTCGCAGTCGACGCCGAGAACCTTCCCGCCCGTTGCGATTGCGATGGCCGTGCTGTACGCGAGCCACGTCTTGCCCAGCTTCGGGCGCCCCGCCAAAACGATAAGCCCCTCGGGGATGTAGCGCTTGACTGCCCACTTGAGTGGAGGGAATTCGGTCTGTAGGAGGTCTTCCGCGTTGTACTCAGTGCGTCGATTGTCGTCGGCTGCCTTAGGCTGCGTTGCGTTCGTCATTATCAATTTTGCTCCAGGCCTGCGCTGCGGCGCGGACGATTTTCTGCTGAAGTTCTCGGGTAAAGGTTGCGGCCTTGATGCCGTGAATGTTGGCTGCGTGGACGACATATTGTCCGCCGCTTCCGGTCACCAACTTGAAGCCGAACAGCCGAACGTCATCGGTCGGCTGCAGATCGAAATCCGCCACTGTGCGGCCCACCCCCGGAGGTGCGGGCTTCATGTTGAAAATTTTGTTTCCCCTTTTAGAAAACGACTGGCACCATGAACGGTGCTCCCAAAACGGGATGCGGCTCAAACCTGACGTCCCATTGAGGCGTTGGCCTCGGAGATTGCTGCTGCGGCTTGCTCTTTGTGGTCGATGCCTGAACCTGCATCACGTCAACCTCACGAATGTGAAGTTACTGATTGCTAGTGCGAGTTTTGGGGCGGGTCGCTAAATGCCGCTGCTCATCTATTTGGTGCTCGGCTCGGAAAAGGTGCGGGAAAAATTACGTGGCTGCGTCGGTTGGCGTCCGGCGGCATCCGCGAGGGACACAAAAGCAAATACGTTTTTCTCCCAAATTGGGGGACTGGACTGCACCCCTGAAGTGAGACACGATAATTACAGTGACAGGCATTTCAAGGATGACCTGTGGCAGTACAAGGAAAGAACCGTCAGTTTCCGACGGCCTACAAAATAAAAGCAATCAAGCGAGTTGAGAGAGGCGACGGCGTTCTGCCCGTAGCCCGCGAGCTTGGAATCTCCCGCAAGAATCTCCACGACTGGATCAAGGCGTGGAAGGCCGATGGGCCAGATGGGTTGAACCGCAAGCGCGGACCCAAGCCAGGTCCCCGTAAGCTGAAGCCGCCAGCGACGTACAACGACAAGCGCTCCGCCCTCGTGCTCGCCAAAGCCCGCATCGCCGAGCTCGAAAGGCTGGTGGGCCGCCAGCAGATGGACCTCAATGTTTTTTCGGCAAGCCTTGCGCGCATTGGAGCGGCCGGCAGCGCAAGGCGAACCCGCATCCGCATCAATCGAAGTCATCTAAACGAGGACTTCGCAGGTAACAGACCCAAACGTCGACGTGCAGCGACTATGCCGCCTCGCGGGCCTGCCGCGCGCGACGTATTACCGCCATTTCGTCAAACGTAGCAGCGAGACAGCCGAGTGCGAGCTGCGCGACGTGATCCAACGCATCTGTCTCTAGCACGTCTTCTACGGCTATCGACGGGTGACCGCTGCCCTCCGGCGCCAAGGTATGGTGGTGAATGCCAAGAAAGTTCAGCGGCTTATGCGCCAAGATAATCTGCTCGCGCAGCGCAGGACGCCGTTCCTGAAGCCGCCTGCGGAGCGGCCATCGGGCTTTCTCGTCGTCCCCAATCTGGTCCGCGGCCTGGTGCCATCCGCACCCGATCAGATCTGGGTCGCCAACATCACCTACGTCCATCTCGCCAAGACCTTTGCCTATCTCGCCGTCATTCTGGATGCCTTCTCGCGCAAGGCTGTCGGCTGGGCGTTTGAAGACACGCTCGATGCCTCACTCGCGATCGCGGCACTGGAGAAGGCCATTGCCGCCCGAAAACCAGCACCCGGCAGTCTGATCCATCACTCCGACCGAGGCGTGCAATACGCCTCCATCGCCTATCGCCAGCGACTGGCCGACCGCGACATCACCATCAGCATGAGCAGGCCGGGCAATCCCTTCGATAACGCCAAGGCCGAAAGCTTCATGAAGACGCTCAAGGCCGAGCAGGTCAACGGCCGCGCCTTTACCGACCTGGGCGACGCGCGCCGCCACATCAACAGCTTCATCGCGGAGGTCTACAACAAGGAGCGTCTGCACTCGGCGCTCGGATACCAGTCGCCTATTGAGTTCGAAGCCGCGCTCGCGCAAAGCAAAGTGCGGTAACGCATCGTGGCAACCCACTGTCACTGTAATTATCGTGTCTCACTTCAGGGGTGCAGTCCAGGACCGTTCCGAAAGTTATTTTCGGTGCCGTCTACGGCGCGGTGATGATCGGCGCGTTTTGGATGACAAAGGACTTTCGATTCTTGCAGTTTTCCCATTCCGCTTGGGCGGGCAGCCGAGCCGCCGGAAGTGTCGCAGGTAGTGTTGTTCCTGCTCAGTGACGCGTCCTCTTATCTTACGGGCTCCGAGATCGTCGTCGATGGCGGTCTGACGATCGGCGTCCCGTACAAGTGTCAGGCGCCCTCCGGCGCGGCCGCCGATGCTGGTTTCGGCGACATAGTCGAAATAGTCCGCCAGACGATAGTCGGCGCGGTTGCTTGCCTTGGTTAGCAACCGCTCGATTTCCTCTAGAAGTTTCAACGAGAGCCCCCTCGGATTCCGCCCCCGTCGATGGCAAGACGTTTGCGCGGCCCGCCACTCTCGAGCCGCGCTTTTAGATCAATCCGACGTTCTGGAAGACGTCCCACGATGTGCTTCTCCCGCTTCTGAAACTCCGAGGGAAGCGAAACCCGAAGATGCCTCGATCGCTTATCGCTGCGGGACATGCAAAGTGGTGACCAAATAGGGGCCAGCACATCCGTAGCATTACTCGATGCACCCTAACCTAAGCCTCAGGCCGAGGTTGTTTCGTGAAGTGTCTCACAATCGCTGTTGTAGTTGGATGACGCAGCTCACCGCGGAGTGTCCGCGACGATCGACGGCGAGTTCGGCAGTCCCGCACAGGGTCTCACCAAATTCGCGGTGTCGGCGCCTGATAGACAAGTCGCAGGTTCCGCTCACGAGAAATGTCATCGGTGAGAGGACAGCTAGGCTGGCCTGATCGCCTTATGTTCGACCGGCCGGAGGCGCGGTCGATGGTCGGGACGCCGCCGGATAGGCTCGGGCGCTTTTGAAGGCAGCCAAGGGATTTCAATGATCCTTCGGGTGCTATGAATCCACGGAACGAGAAGTCCTCTGGTCCCCTGTCGCATTCAAGCGGGTTCGGGTCGTGGAGCCCTCCACATCATAGCCGCTGAAAACAGCCGCCCACCATCAAAGGCGGCTGTGATCGTCTTGCGCCTGACCGCTGGAAACAGGAAGGGCAGAATCGTATCGTCGACCATGGCCGGTGTGGTTGCCTCGATGATGTCAGCGCAGAATTGGTCTCAGCAACCGAATCTCACGTCCCATCAGCGCGTTAAACCACACTCGCCTTGCCAGCCACCCACAGGCCCTTCATCAATAAAGATGGGCTAGATACGGCCGAAAGCCGCCCACACCCCGCTTTCGCCGTCCCAGCTGCCGCGGCTTGCCGCCTTGGAGTACTCCGTGGCGCG
>NZ_LFKZ01000003.1:0-393 GCF_028128975.1 Bradyrhizobium sp. CCBAU 45321 | reverse complement strand
GCCGAAGGCGAGGTCGACGAAGTTCTCCTCCAGCTTCACCATGGTCTTGGCGACGTCGACGATGTCGTCACGGACAGCGCGCGTCACCGCGCCGGTTTCGCGGTGCCATTCGTGAAACAGCTTGATGATGCCCTCGCAGTGGAGACTCTCGTCGCGCACTGACCAGCTTACGATCTGTCCCATGCCGTTCATCTTGTTGTGGCGTGGGAAGTTCAGCAGCATGGCGAAGCTGGCGAACAAGGCCATGCCTTCGGTGAAGGCGCCGAACATCGCCAAGGTGCGGGCGACATCGGCCACGCTGTCGACGCCGAACTCGTGCATGTAGTCCGCCTTGGCGCGCATCTGCGCATAGCCGCGGAATGCCTCGAACTCGGTCTTGGGCATACCGAGCGT
>NZ_LFKZ01000002.1:68440-190771 GCF_028128975.1 Bradyrhizobium sp. CCBAU 45321 | reverse complement strand
GCGCCGCACCGAAGCGCCGCCGGTCGCGCCCGGTGGCAACGACCAGGGCCGTGACGGCTGGCTGTCGGACCTGCTCAACCGCACCGACGCCAACCAGGGCGCGCCGGCCGGCCAGGCTCCGCGTGGCCGCGCGGCACCCGTGCCGCAGCCGCAGGCGCCGCAGGCCAGCAGCAATCCGCTGGAATCGCTGTCGCTCGACATCGGCCGGCTGATGGACCGCAACCTCGCCGCCGAAATGTGGGACCGCTACCAGCGCGGCGAGAACAAGGCCTTCACCAAGCGCCTGTACACGCCCGCCGGCCAGAAGGCCTTCGACGAGGTCGCCCGCAAGTACCGCGCCGACCGCAACTTCAAGGGCACGGTCGACCGCTACGTCGCCGAGTTCGAGCGCCTGCTCGACGAAGTCGCCCGCGACGGCCGCGGCCCGCAGGAGCTGCGCAGCCACCTGATCTCGGAGACGGGCCTGGTGTACACCCTGCTCGCGCACGCGGCGGGCCGGCTGGGGTGAGCGGAAGCTCGCCGATTACGAATTGCGAATAGCGAATGAAAACGGAGCCCTCGCGGGCTCCGTTTTTGTTTGGGATCGATCCGTGAGGAACGCTGTATACGCTACTCGCTACTCGCCACTCCCCATTCGCGCTTCCCTACCGCCTACCGCCTCGGCGCTGCCGCAGGCTTCGGCGGCTCGGGCGGCGGAGCGGGCTGCGACGAATTGCTGGCGCCGAACAGGACGCGGGTCGGGTTGCGATCGAAATTGTTCACGGCCCGGCTGATGTCGCCGAGGGTGCGGCGGCCGTCGGCCATCAAGGCACCCGAGCGCTTGTCGAAATCCTCGGCGAGCTCGCGGATCGACTTCACCGCCTGGAACAGCTCGCCGCCATCCTTGCCGCCGGCCAGCGTGTTGAGGCCGAGCATGAGATTGTCGGCCTTGAGCATGACGCCGTCGACCTTGGCCATCACGGCGTCGATCTTCTCGGAATTGCGCGCCAGCGAATTGGTGAAGGTCTCGAGGTTCTTCAGCGAGTTCTTCACCGATTCCTGATTGTCGGCGACGATCTTGTTGACGTTCTGCAGCGTGGCGCGGATCGCCTCGGTGACGTCCTGGAGCTTGTTGGGGTCGGCCGTGAGCGTCGGGATGCCGTCCTGGTCGAGCGGCGGCGGGGCCGCAGCCTCCTCGCCACCCTTGAGCGAGATCGCGGCAACACCGGTGAGGCCCTGGAATTCGAGGCCGACGAGCGTGTCCTTGCGGATCGGGGCGTTGTTCTCGATCATCGCGAGTGCGACAACCCGCCGCGGGTTGTCCAGCTTCACCGAGACCACCTCGCCCACCCTGATACCGTTGAAATTGACGCTGCCGCCGTTGCGCAGGCCCGCCGCCGGGCCCTCGAACACGACGCGCAAGGGGCTGCGCTGCTTGGTCGTGTGCAGCGACTGAAACCACAGCACGAAGCCGATCGCGGCGGCGATCACCGCCAGCGTGAACGAGCCGATCAAAATGTAGTTCGCCCGCGTTTCCATCAGGTGCTCCGGCTACTCAACCCAGCTCTCAACCCATGACCGCGCGGGCGCGCTTGCCATGAAAATACTGCCTCAGCCAGGGATGCTGCGAGGCCTGCATGTCGGCGATCGACCCTGCCGCAATGATCTTACCGTTCCCTAAAACGGCGATGCGGTCACATGCTGTGTATAGGCTGTCGAGGTCGTGGGTTACCATGAAAACCGTCAGCCCCAAAGTGCGCTGGAGTGTCCTCACCAACTCGTCGAAGTCGCCGGCACCGATCGGGTCGAGGCCCGACGTCGGCTCGTCCAGGAAGACGAGGTCGGGATCGAGCGACAGCGCGCGCGCCAGCGCCACACGCTTGATCATGCCGCCGGAGAGCTCGGACGGGAAACGCTCGGCGACCTCGGGCTTGAGGCCGACCATGGTGAGCTTGGCCATGGTGATCTCGTCCATCAGCCGCTGCGAGACGCGCAGATATTCGCGCATCGGAAACTGAATGTTCTGCCGCACGGTCAGCGAGGAGAACAGCGCGCCCTGCTGGAACAGGACGCCCCAGCGCCGCTCGACGTTGCGCCGCTGCGACGCGCTCGAGGAATCGAGATCGACGCCGAACACTTCGATGGAGCCCGCGACCTTCGGCACGAGGCCGATGATGGTGCGCGTCAAAACGGACTTGCCTGCGCCCGAGGGGCCGACAAATCCCAAAATCTCGCCGCGCTTGACGTCGAGGTTGAGCCCGTCCAGCACGCGCGTGGCGCCGAACTGCACGGTGATGCCGCGGACGCGGATGATCGGGTCCTGGATCTCGCTTTGAGTTTCTCTTGCCATCGTCACATCCCGATCGAGGCGAAGAAGATGGCGAAGATGCCGTCCATGACGATGACGAAGAAGATGCCCTTCACCACCGACGCGGTGGTGTGCTGACCCAGCGATTCCGCGCTGCCCTGCACGGCGAGCCCTTCGACGCAGGCGACGATGCCGATCACGGCAGCCATCACCGGCGCCTTGACGATGCCGACGATGAAATGGTCGATCGAGATGGCGTCGCGCAGGCGCAGCAGGAAGGCCTCGGGCTGAACGCCGCCATAGAGCCAGGCCACCAGACCGCCGCCATAGAGCGCAGCCATGGCGCCGAGGAATGCGAGGATCGGCAGCGCCAGCACCAGCGCCATCATGCGCGGCAGCACCAGGACCTCGATCGGATCGAACCCCATGGTGCGCAGCGCGTCGATCTCCTCGCGCATCTTCATCGAGCCGAGCTCGGCGGTGTAGGCGCTGCCGGAGCGACCGGCGACCATGATCGCGACCAGGAGCACGCCGATCTCGCGCAGCACCAGCACGCCGAGCATGTCGACGACGAAGATATCGGCGCCGAAGCGGCGGAAATGGAAGATGCCTTGCTGCGCGATGATGCAGCCGATCAGGAAGGTGATCAGCACGATGATCGGCACCGCGCGCCAGCAGACCTGCTCCATGTGATGCACGGTCGAGGTCAGGCGGAACGAGCGCGGATGAATCAGGACGCGAAACCACGCCGCGAGCACGGCGCCCAGCATGTCGACGAGGCCTGCCACCGTACCGGCGACGCCGGCCACGGTCCGGCCGATCTGCTCCAGCATGCCGGAGATGGTGATCGGGTCGCTGTCGACCACGGCCGCCCCCCTGACCCGCCGCACCTCGTCCACGAGGCTGGAATAATTGGCGGAGAGCCCTGCGATCTGCGCCTCGACGGCCCCCTGGGTCAGGCTGCGGCGCAGCCGCTCGATCAGCCAGGCGCCGAACGTGTCGAGCTTGGCGACCTCGGAGACGTCGATGAAGATGCTTTGCGGGGTGCCTGCGAGCTTCTCGGCCTCAGTCACCATCCGCTCCAGGACCGGCGCAAAGCTCGCGGTCCAGGTGCCGGTGGCGCACAGTGCCAGGGCGTTGCCCTTGGCAATCCGTTCCAGCTTCGGATCGCCACTCATGTCCGCTCCCGCGCCGGGGCGGAGAAAATCAGATGGTTGCGCACGCGCCCTTACCCAGAGAAGGTATCCCCAAGGGGTTAATGTTAGTTGCTAGAGGTAACTAGCAGGTTCAGATTTCGCCAGAGTTCAAAATGACTTCCATGAAATTTGCAGCTCTGGCGACGCGAATCGAGCGCTTCCCGATCGCCGGCAGCTTTACCATCAGCCGGGGCGCCAAAACCGAGGCCGTCACGGTCGTGGCGGAGGTCAGCCGGGGCGGCCTGACCGGCCGCGGCGAGTGCGTGCCCTATCCCCGCTACGGCGAGACGCCGGAGGCGACGCTGGCTGCGATCCAGGCCATGCAGGAGGCCGTCGCGGGCGGGCTGACGCGAGAGACCCTCCAGGCCGCAATGCCATCAGGTGCGGCCCGCAACGCCCTGGATTGCGCCCTGATCGACCTCGAGGCCAAGGCGGCGGGCTTGCGCGCCTGGAACCTACTGGACCGCCCGGCGCCGAAGGAGCGCACCACGGCTTACACGATCTCGTTAGCAACCCCCGAGGCGATGGCCGCGGCGACCGCCAAAGCGGCGCACCGCCCGCTGCTCAAGATCAAGCTCGGCGGCGGCGGCGATCCGGAGCGTATCGCGGCCGTGCGCAAGGCCGCCCCTGAGGCCGAGCTGATCGTCGATGCCAATGAGGCCTGGACCGAGGCCGATCTGGAAGCCAATCTCGCCGCCTGCGCCGCCGCCGGCGTCACCCTGGTGGAGCAGCCGCTGCCGGCAGGCCGCGACGAAGCGCTGGCGCGCATCAAGCGCCCCCTCGCCGTCTGCGCCGACGAGAGCGTGCATGACCGCGCTTCGCTTGCGCCCTTGCGCGAGCGCTACGACGCCGTGAACATCAAGCTCGACAAGACCGGTGGCCTCACCGAGGCGCTGGCCATGGCCGATGCTGCCCGGGCGCTCGGCTTCGAGATCATGATCGGCTGCATGGTCGCGACCTCGCTGTCGATGGCGCCTGCGATGCTGGTGACGCCGCAGGCGCGCTTCGTCGATCTCGACGGCCCTTTGCTGCTGGCGCGCGACCGCGAGCACGGCCTGCGCTATGACGGCAGCCTGGTCTACCCGCCGGACGCTTCGCTCTGGGGCTGAGCCGTGAGGCGATGCCGCGCCGACCAGATCAGGATGGCACCGGCAGCGGCCATCGCCGCCATGACGTAATAGACATTGTCGCCGATGCGGGCGTAGATCGCGCCTGATGCGATCGACGTCGCCGCCCCCAGGAGCCCGTTGCACGCGGCGTAATAGCCCTGCCCGCGCGCGATCTGATGCGAAGACACGCGCTGCGCCAAAAGGTTCATGGTGCCGACGATGGTCAGGCCGAAGCTGAAGCCGTGGCCGAGCTGGGCGATCGCGAGCAGCACGAGCGGCGGCTCGCTCGCGGTGACGATCCAGCGCAGCACGGCGATCACGCCGCCGATGGCTATCAGCGTGGACGGCTGCAGCGAGAAGCGCGGCGACAGCGCGAACACGACGATCTCAGCCATGATGCCCAGCGTCCACAGCACCGCGATGGTCAGCCCGCTGATGCCTTGGAGCTGCCAGTTGATGGCCGAGAAGGTGTAGAAGGCGATGTGACTGCTCTGGATCAGCGCCGCCGACGCGATCACGGCCCAGAAGGCTGCATCGCGCAGCAGCGGCTTGCCGGCATGCCGCTCCGGCGTCCTCCGCCTGAGATCGTCGAGCGGCTGCAGCAGCAGGCTGGCTGCTACCGCGACGACGGCCCAGGCGACGATGACCCAGATCAGGTCGCGCGGAGCGATGATGTCGACGAGATAGCCGCAGGCGAGCGAGCCGGCGGCAAACGCCGCCGACCCCCACAGCCGAAGGGGTCCGTAATTGAGCCCGTAGCGGGCGACGCCGCGCAGCGCATAGGCATCGGTCAGCGGCATCGTCGGCGTCCACATCATGCAGGTCAGCGCGTAGACCAGGAACAGCGCCAGCGGCTGCTGCTGCAGGCCGACCGCCGTAAATCCGATCGCAGTGGCCAGCGCCGACACCATGATGGCGGCGCGAATCGCCTGCCGCTTTTCGGCAAAGGCGGTCACTTGCGGCAGCGTGGTGAAGCGCGTGATCGCCGGCAGCGCGGCGATGATGCCGATCCAGACAGCGTCGATGCCGATCGCCTTCAGCCAGACCGGGAAGAACGGCACATGCGTGCCCAGAACCGCAAAGAAGGCCGAATAGAACACGGCGAGGCTCACGGCGAATCGCCGCTTCGTCGCTGCCGCGATGGGGATTTGTGATTCGGACTGCATCAAACCAATTGCGATTCGGTCGATATCGTGGTGATCGTTACAGTAACGCGCACTGATTTGCGCGACGAGATTGTCATGGCCAACGAAGCATTCGCCCTCTCGCCCATGTCTGCCCGCGCGGCCGCGCCGAACGAGCAGGATTACGAAGCGATCCGCGAAGCCTTCATGGAGACCGCGCGCGGCCGCTGGTTCCTCGGCGAATATGCCAAGCGCAACCGCAACGCCGACACGCGCATGGTGCTGGATGCGGTCGCGAAAATCGAGGAAACCCTTGCGGCACAGCGGCAACCGGTCGTCGAGGACCGCCTGCCCGAGGCGCTGGTCGAGATCCGCCGCGCCATCCGCGAGGCCGAGACGATCGCGCTCGCCGCGGTCGATCCCGGCGCGATCGAGGCGAGTCTCGCGCCGATCCCGCGCGGGGTCCGCATCATCAAGGAGATCTCCTGGCGCTGGCGCGAGATCGGCGCCGACGGGCGAATCTGCGACCTCATTGATTCGCAGCTCGCCTCGATCGAGGCCGCCTGCGGGCAGATCTCGACCCTCGATCCCCGCATCGAGCTCAAGGCTGCGTTCGATCTGCTGAAGGACCGCGTCGAGCAGCTCGACGGCGACGCAACGCCGCGGGCCGCTCCGGCCCAGGAGGCGGCTTCATCGGTCGCAGAAGCCTCGCCCGTCGAGACGGCGCCTGCGGCGATGGCCGGCGACGCACCCGTGGCTTTTACGGAGACGCGCGAAGAGATCGCAGCAGCTCCGGAACTCGATGCGGCCGTCGAAGCAACGGCGGCCGCTGAAACCGCCGCCATGGCCGAGCAGGCCATGGACGCCGCTGCCGCCGAGGGGATCGCGGCCGACAGCCGGATCCCTGCCGAAAGCGCGGCGCTCGAAAACGTCGCGCCTGATGATGCCGAGCTCGAAGCCGTCGCGTTTGAAGAGCCGGCCGCTCAGCCTGAGGCCTTGACGGAAGTCAGCGAGGAGTTCGCGCTCGACGCCGCAGCCGAGGCCGAGGACGAAGCCATCCTCGAGGCCATCGCGATGGAGATGGCCGCGCCCGATCCCGACTTCGACGAGATCATCGAGCCGGTGGAGATGGCAGCCGCGACGCCGGAGCCGGCGCTCTCGGATCTCGTGGCGCCCATTGCCACCGAACAGCCGGAGCCGGTCGCAGCCGAGCCTGTCCTCGCAGCCATCGCCGAAGAGCCCGCCGCAGACGCGCCGATCGCGCTGGACTCGCTCGCGCGCCTCACCGACGCCATTGCGGAAGCCGCCGCCGAAGTGATGGAGCAGCAGGCGCCGGCCATGGCGGCCACCGCATCAATGGCGGCAGCCCCGACCGCGACGCTGCCGATGCCCTCGCCCCTGCCCGCGTCCATGTCCGACGCCTCGCTCGGCGCCACCATCCTCGCCAGCGGCATCCTGCAAAAACCCCGCGCACCGGCCAACGACCCGCTCGCCCCGATCCGCCGCATGACCCAGGCCGAGAAGATCGCGTTCTTTTCGTAAGAGAGCGCGCACTCCCCAACCCCGTCATTGCGAGCGCAGCGAAGCAATCCAGGCTGTCTCCGCGGAAGGATTCCGGATTGCTTCGCTGCGCTCGCAACGACGACGCTCGATCTTGGACCTCACGCCCATGTCCCCCACCGAAGATACTCTCACCCTCTGGCGGCCCGTCGGTCCAAAAGAGCTGGAATTGATCCAGCAATCCGGCATGCGCGCGTTTCCGCCGCGCCTGCCTGACCAGCCGATCTTTTATCCGGTGCTGACCGAAGACTACGCCATCAAGATCGCGCGGGACTGGAATGTCCCGGCGAGCGGATCGGGCTTCGTGACCCGTTTCACAGTCAAGCGCAGCTTCATCGAAAAATACGATGTGCAGGAAGCGGGCGGACGTTCACATCTGGAGTACTGGATTCCGGCTGAGGAGCTCGATGCGTTCAATGCGGCAATCGTCGGCTTGATCGAGGTCGTCCGTAGCTTTCCCTAACCGCCGCGCGCCTCACCCGCAATTCCAGATCGGACCGATCGGCGTGCGCGTCCAGCACGGACCAAAGCTGCCGCCGTTGTAGCGGCCGCCGTTGAATCCGGGGCGGCCGAAATAGTGCCACTCGCCGTCCCAGCGATAAAATTGCGGAACCGGGTCGATGTACCAATGGCGCCGGTCGGCGCGCGACAGACGGCGCATCGCGTCTTTCTGCTTGTAGAGCGGGATGCTGTTGCTGAGCGGCTGCCGATAGCCCGGCAGGAAGCCGTAGCCCTTCCAGACCGGCTTGGGGCGCTTTTGCACGGGCTCGGCGGGTGCGACGGCGGGCAGCAGCGACAGGACGACAGCAACGAAGAGACACAGAAGGCGAGACATGAATCGACGATAGACAGGCGGATGCGAGAAGGCCACTCAAATTCGAGTGCGAGGTGCACTCCCTCTCCCGCTTGCGGGAGGGGGCTGGGGAGAGGGTGTTTCCGCAATGGGATAGCCCCCTAGAGGAGAAAGCCCTCACCCGCGCCTTCGGCGCGACCTCTCCCGCAAGCGGGAGAGGTTGCACCGAGCCCGTGGCAATCGATTCAACCTAAAGCCATTCTGCTGTAGCCCATCTTGTCGCGCACATGCGCTTCAACGCGGTCCAGGACATGATCGAGCGAACTCTCGGCCGTATCGAGCACCAAGTGCTCCCGATCCCACGGTTCGAAAGTCAGGCTCACGACGTCATCCCAGGTTGGAACCTTGTGACCGTCAATGTCGGGCAGCCGGTTTTCCACGCGCTGCCGGTGTAACGCCGGTTCGCTGCAAATCACTTCAATCTCGACGATGCCTGCGCCGGTTCGCAAGGCGGTCTGCCGCCATCCGGCGCGGCTTGCCAGCACGGGATTGACGCAGTCCGCGATGACGATGCGCCCGAGCTTGAGGTTTTCGGCGGCGAGCGTGTTGGCAACGGCATAGCCGGCCGCGCCGACGATGAGGCCTGCGTCCCGCAATGGCTGCTCGATCGCATCGATACGAAGATAGGTCGCCGCCAGCCTGGCGGTGAGTTCGCGAGCGATCGTCGTCTTACCGGTACCTGGAAGGCCGCCGAACACGATCAGTGAGGATGGATGCTTCATGATATTCCTAACCGATCACGCCCTTGCGGATCAGGAAGCAGCCATAGCCCCTGCTGTCACCGACCTGCACGACGCCAAAGCCTGCCGCTGCCGCGCAATAGAAATCGGGACGCGCGAGCTTGCCGGGCGTGACCGGCCGGCCAGCCGCACGTGCGATCTCCGCGAGCACCGCGCGCTGCACCTCGGGCACGCGGTCGGGATCGTCGACCGGCATCATCACACGCACCGGATCGGGATCGAAATTGTCGAGCGGATAGACCGACATGATGGCCCGGATGGCAGTTTCCATCGTCATGCCCGGCAATTGGATCAGGCGCTGCGACGAGGTGCTCTGCGCGATCCGGGTGGCGGGGTGATTGGCGTCGACGAACACGAGGTCGTCGCCATGGCCCATCGCGGCGAGCAGCCAGAGCAAATCGGGGGTGAGGATCGGATCGATCGATTTCAGCATGTGGCGGAGTTCCTCCCAATCGATCGCTAACCATAACAGGTTCCGAGCGTGATTCAGATCACGGAGGCGAGCATGGTGACTGGGATCACGGACCGCAAGGCTCGAACGCAGCCAAGCTTGGCCGCAACCAATCTCGCATCGAGATGAGTGCCAAAGGAGCACGCCATGTTCCGCCTAAAGCCCTTTTTCATGACGGCGAGCCTGTTGGGAAGCCTGTTCGGCTTCGCCTGCGGGCCCGTTTCCGCGCAAGTCGCCCCGGTGCAGCCTGCCCCCACCGCGCTGCAAGGCCCGGAGCAGCGGGTGGCGCTGGTGATCGGCAATGCCAACTACCAGAACGCGCCGCAGCTTGCGAACCCCGACGATGACGCCCAGTCGATGGCGCAGTTCCTGAACTCCGCCGGGTTCGAAGTGGTCGCCGCGACCGACTTGACCCAGAACGACATGCTCCGCGTCGTCCAGGACTTCTCCGCCAAGGTCGCCTCGCGCGGTCCGAACACGGTGGCCATGGTCTATTACGCCGGTCACGGCGTGCAGCTCGCCGGCGAGAACTATCTCGTTCCGGTCGACGCCAAGGTTTCCAGCCCGACCGAGCTGGTCAACAATTCGCTGCGCCTCGTCGACGTGATGTCGACGCTGGAGACGATCCCGAGCCGCATGCGCATCGTCATCCTCGATGCCTGCCGCAACAACCCGTTCCCTGAAATCAACGACGCCGGCCGCGGCTTGGCAATCGTCGATGCGCCGAACGGCTCGATCGTCGGCTACTCGACCGCGCCAGGCGCCGAGGCGCTCGACGGCACCAATGGCCACAGCCCGTACACACAGGCGTTCCTGAACGTCGCGCGCGAGCCCAACGTGCCGATCGAGCAGCTGTTCAAGCGCGTGCGCCTGCAGGTCAACCAGACCACCAGCGGCGCGCAGATTCCGTGGGAGAGCTCCTCATTGACGAGCGACTTCACCTTCTTCGGTGACACCGCCGTTGCCGCCAACCGCGCGCCGGTGAAAGCGCCGGTCGTGCAGATGGCCTCCAATTTGCCGAGCCGCTCCACCCGCCAGGCCTATGACTACGTCGTGTCCGAGGGCCGGCCGGAGTACTATCAGGAGTTCATCCGCATGTACCCGCACGACCCGCTGTGCGACCACATCCGCTGGCTGCTCAACAACATCCTGATCTCGCAGGCCTGGCACAAGGCGGTGCTCGCCAATTCCCCGCTTGCCTACAAGAGCTTCTATGACAGCTACGGCAACAGCCCCTATGCGCAGGTCGCGCTGAAGCTGCAGACGCAGCCGAAGCAGATCCCCCTGATGCAGGCGACCAAGTTCCTGGCGCCGCAGACCCTTGCTCCGACGATCAAGATCGGCAATCTCGGCCAGCCCAAATACATGCCGCTGATGCAGCAGGGCAATGGCGCGCAGATGAACGGCAATTTGCCGGTCGTGCAGAAGCCGCTCGACGGCAATGTCGTCGGCAAGCTCGGCAATGGCGGACAGATCGTCACCCTGCCTGCCGGCAATAACCAGCCGAACCCGCAGAACGGCACGCCGCCGCAGACCCCGAGCAAGATCGTCACGCTGCCTGCGCCGACCAACACGATCAACGGCAAGGTCGGCATTGGCAAGATCGTGACCCTGCCTGCGACCAACAAGCCGCAGAACGGCGGCAACAATGCCGGCAACGGCTCTCCGCCCAAGATCGTGAGCATGCCGGTGAATGTCGGCAAAGGCGGCACCAAGATCGACGTGAAGCCGGTCAACGTTCAGACGCAGAACCAGCCGATCCGCGTCAACAACGGCAACACCGGCATCGTGAGGCCCAACATTAGCCCGGTCAACAAGGTGCAGGTGCAGACCAACGTGCAGACGAGCCGTCCGCAGCTCAACACGGTGCCGAACCGCATGGTCAGCAGCAACAACAACTTCCGGCAGTCAATGAACCAGGCGCCAAGCATGAACAATGGCGGCAACCGTCGCGGCGGCTTCACGCACTGATTGGGCAAGAAGGAAGGTGCGCTCCCTCCCCCGCTTGCGGGGGAGGGCTATCGCAATGAGATGTGGGCCATGGGCACCAACTCTCTCTACGTCGTCATGCCCGGGCATGACGGCCTCTCGAAATTCGAATGCGATTGCCCTGCCCACGCGGTGGACTGCGGCTCACACCGTTTCAGCCAAAGTCAGGCCACCAGCTCCGCGAACAGATCCGCATCCACATTGCCGCCTGACAGCACGATGACGACGTTCTTGCCGGCCACATCAAGGCGGCCCGCGAGTAGCGCAGCAAGCCCCACCGCGCCGCCGGGTTCCACCACCAGCTTCAGCTCGCGATAGGCAAAGGCGACCGCCGCGCCGACTTCCTTGTCCGACGCCGTGACGCCGCGCGCCAAGAGCTTGCTGTTGATCGCAAACGTCATCTCGCCCGGCATCAGCGCCATCAGCGCATCGCAGATGGTGCGGCCGGCTGGCGGATGCGGCTCGCGATGGCCTGAGCTGAGTGAAATGCTGTGATCGTCGAAGGCCTCGGGCTCGGCGACCACGATCTCGGCTTGCGGATAGCGCGCCTTCACAGCGGTCGCGACACCCGCGATCAGACCGCCGCCGGAGGCCGGCGCCACCACGATGTCGGGACTGAGGCCAAGCGTTGCCATGTCCTCGGCGATCTCGCGGCCGGCGGTGCCCTGCCCTGCGATCACGAAGGGATCGTCATAGGGTTTGACTAGCGTCGCGCCGCGCTTCTCGGCGATGCCGCGCGAGATCGCCTCGCGGTCCTCGTTATAGCGATCGTACAGCACGACCTCGGCGCCGTAGGATTTGGTGCGCTCGCGCTTGGACAGCGGCGCATCGGCGGGCATCACGATGGTTGCCTGCATGTCCAGGATCTTTGCCGCCGCCGCCACGCCCTGCGCGTGGTTGCCGGAGGAGAACGCGACGACCCCGCCGGCGCGCTTGTCCTGCGGGATCGAGAACACCTTGTTGAAGGCACCGCGGAACTTGAACGAGCCGGTGCGCTGGAGCATCTCCGGCTTCAGGAACACTTTTGCACCGACGCGCTCGTTGAGCACGGGGAAGGACAACAGCGGGGTGCGAATGGCGTAAGGCGCGATCACGCGCGCTGCGGCATCGATGTCGGCAGGGCCGACCGGAAGGGCCTGTTCGGTCATGGCGGAATGTTATCGCGGCCGATCAGGCCCGGGCAAGACACCTCCGCGAGAGGATCTCCCCATAGCGTTTTCGAGCGAAGTGGATCCCGGTTCGCGTGAAGAAAACGCGTCAAAACAAGAATCTAGAGCTATTTCGATCCATCGGATCGAGATAGCTCTAGGCGACTTGGCGCGGCTGTTCCGCGGCGGTCCGGCCGGGCAGCACCGCCCCGACCGCCAAAATGCTGTCGATAAAGACCGTTGCCGAGGCCTCCCAGGTGTAATTGGCGGCAAAGGCGACGCAGTCCTGCCGGGAGATATCGAGCGCGGCGAAGCAGGCATTGCGCAGATCGTGATCGAGCGCGCCGACCGGCGCCTCGCCAATCACGTCGCGGGGACCCTTCACAGGGAAGGCCGCGACCGGCAGGCCGCTGGCGAACGCCTCCAGCAGCACCAGGCCGAAGGTGTCTGTCTTGCTCGGGAACACGAACACGTCGGCGGCCGCGTAGATATCCGCCAGTTCCTCGCCGTGCTTCTCGCCGAGGAAGATCGCATCGGGGTAGGCCTCTTCCAGCGAGGCGCGCGCCGGGCCGTCGCCGACGACCACCTTGGTGCCGGGTAGGTCGAGGTCCAGGAACGCCTCGAGATTCTTCTCGACTGCGACGCGGCCGACCGACAGGAACACGGGTGCCGGCAGGCAGAGATCGATGACGCGCGGGTGGAACAACGTAGTGTCCACGCCGCGCGGCCACAGCACGACATTGTCGAAGCCGCGCTCGGTCAGTTCGCGCGCGAGCGCCGGCGTCGCCGCCATCACGGCGCGGCTGGCGCTGTGGAAGCGCCGCAGCGCCCGCCAGATCAGCGAGCCCGGCACTGGCACGCGGGCGCGGACATATTCGGGAAAGCGGGTATGGAAGCTGGTCGTGAACGGCAGCTTGCGCTGGCGGCAATAGCGGCGGACCATCAGGCCGATCGGCCCTTCGGTCGCGATGTGGATGCTGTCCGGGCGCGCCTCCTCGATCAGCCTTGCGATCCGGGCCGGGCGCGGCATGGCGAGGCGCACGTCGCGATAGCTCGGCATCGCAAAGGTGCGGAACGATTGCGGCGTCAGGAACGTGAACTCGACGCCGAGCGCTTTTGCAGCATCAGCGAGCTTGGTCAGCGTCCGAACCACACCGTTGACTTGCGGGTGCCAGGCGTCGGTCGCGACCAGGATGCGCATCAAGTGGTCCTTGTCATGCAGCTCTGGCTGCGACCTGTGGCACCTGCTCCGGCTTCCGCAACTGATCCGCCCAGGTGATGATCTCGAAATGGCCGTCGTCATGCTCCACCAGGGCGGTGCAACTCTCCACCCAGTCGCCGCAATTCATGTAGCGGATGCCGCCCTCGTCGCGGATCACGGCGTAGTGGATGTGGCCGCAGATCACGCCGTCGGCCTGGTGACGCCGCGCCTCGGCGGCGAGCGCCTGCTCGAACGCGCCGATATAGTTGACGGCGTTCTTGACCTTCTGCTTGGCCCATTGCGAGAGCGACCAATAGGGCACGCCGAACAGCCGGCGGAAGAAGTTGACCAGGCGGTTCATCTGGATCGCGAAGTCGTAGGCCTTGTCGCCGAGATGGGCGAGCCAGCGCGCGTTCTGCACCACGAGATCGAAGATGTCGCCGTGAATGACGAGATAGCGCTTGCCGTCGGCGCCGGTATGAACCGTGTTCTCGACCACGTCGATGCCGCCGAAATGCGTGCCGTAATAGTTGCGCAGGAACTCGTCGTGATTGCCGGGAATGTAGATGACCTTGGCGCCCTTGCGCGCCTTGCGCAAAAGCTTCTGGACCAGGTCGTTATGCGATTGTGGCCAGTGCCAGCTCGATTTCAGCGCCCAGCCGTCGACGATGTCGCCGACGAGATAGATCGTATCGGCATCATGGTAGCGCAGGAAGTCGAGCAGAAGATCGGCTTGTGAACCGCGGGCTCCGAGATGGACGTCGGAGATGAACAACGTGCGAAAGCGCCGCTCCGGGCTCTCGTCACTCACATCGTAACTTCCCATGCGCCAGCCTGTAACAATGTCCCGTGACAGGGGGATGACCGATTGAACCCTTGAGGCACTTTCAAATACGAATCACGCCTTGCCTCGCCCTCCCCGCGAATATCAGTCGCATGCGACAATCAGGCGACATGGCGCCGCAGGGTAAGTGCGCTCCCTCCCCGCTTGGCTTGCGGGAGAGGCGAAGCAAGCCCGCCTCAGTAGAACTTGTGGAAATGATGGATCGGCCCGTGGCCGTGGCCGACGCTGAAGCGGTCGGCGGCCGCGATCGCGGCGCTGATCCAGGCCTTGGCGTTGCGCACTGCGGCCTCGAGGTCCTCGCCCCTGGCCAGCCCCGCCGCGATGGCGGAGGACAGCGAGCAGCCGGTGCCATGGGTGTTGCGGGTGGCCACTCGCGGCGCGGCGAGCGCGATCGCGGTCTCGGCAGTGACGAGATAGTCAGTGCTCTCGGCGCCCTCGCCGTGCCCGCCCTTGATCAGGACGGCGCGGCAGCCCAGCGCCAGCAGGCGGCGTCCCTGGCTTTCGATCTCGGCCTCGCTCGCCGCCACCGGCGCATCGAGCAGGGCCGCAGCCTCCGGCAGGTTCGGCGTGATCACGGCAGCCAGCGGCATCAGCCTGGTGCGCAGGGCGTCGACGGCCTCGGTGGCGAGCAGGCGGTCGCCGGAGGTCGCCACCATGACGGGATCGAGCACGACATGCCGGGGCGCCCAGCGGGACAGCGCGGCCGCGATGGCATCGATGCTGGCGGCCTGGGCCACCATGCCGATCTTCACCGCACCGATATCGAGGTCGGAGAACACCGCGTCGATCTGCTCGGTGACGAACCCGGCCGGCACCGCGTGAATGCCGGTCACGCCGCGCGTGTTCTGCGCCGTCAGCGCCGTGATCACGGAGGCGCCATAGACGCCGAGCGCGGCAAAGGTCTTCAGGTCCGCCTGGATGCCGGCGCCGCCGCTCGAATCGGAACCGGCGATGGTGAGTGCGACCGGGGTCGTCATCGCGAGAGACATGTGCTTGAGGAGGCCGCCATGGCCTCTCGTAGCGCGACCGTGGAACGTCAGCAAGCGCGCCGGGCCGCCGCCAGGCGTGATTCGCGAACCGATTGCGTGCCTTGCGAATCAGTCGGACACCGCGCGGACCAAGGCCCACAATGGTGCGGACTTGAAAATGCAACGGCGCCGGACCCTTGCTATAGTCGCGTACCTTAGCGTGCTTCGCCGGTGACGCGAGACGTCAGGTGGTGGAACCGTCCGGCGCCCCCATGTTGCGGGCCGCCCGGCCGCGCAAGCCACCTGAACAAGACTCCATGGGGTGGAACGATGTGGGCCTTCTTCGAACGTCTCCTCGACTCGTCCATGCTGTCGCCGCACGGCATCTGCCTGTTGTGGGAGCCTGAGCTGATCTGGCTTCACGTCGTTTCCGACGCCAGCATTGCCGCCGCCTATTTCTCGATCCCGTTCGCCCTCGCCATCCTCGTCACCAAGCGGCGCGACCTCAAATTCGGCTGGGTCTATTGGGCGTTCGCGATCTTCATCATGGCGTGCGGCCTGACCCACGTGCTGTCGATCTACACGCTCTGGGTTCCGATCTATGGCATCGAGGGCATAGTCAAGGCCGCCACGGCGGTCGCGTCGGTCTTCACCGCCGCCGCGCTCTGGCCGCTGCTGTCGAAGATCCTGACGATCCCCTCGCCGTTCGAGCTGCGACAGGTCCAGGCCGCGCTCGAGGAGGAGGAAATCAAGAGCCGCGACGCCGCGCTGCTGCTGCAGCAGGTCCGCGACGCCCAGCGCGCGATGCGCGAGAGCGTGGCGCGCCTCACCGCGATCGTCGAGACCGCGGTCGACGGAGTCATCCTGCTCGATGCGCAGGACCGGATCCTGCTGTTCAATCCGGCCTGCGAGCGCTTGTTCGGCTACCGTGCCGACGAGGTGATGAACCGCAACGTCGGCATGCTGATGCCCGAGGCGGATGCGGCGCCCGACCGCCAGGCGCGGCATTTCGCGACCGGCGGCGAGGCCGTCGGCCTGCGCAAGGACGGCACGACGTTTCCGATGGACCTGTCGGTCGGCCAGGCGCGGCAGGACGGCGAATTGATCTTCGTCGGCATCGTCCACGACCTCACCGCGCGCAAGCTGACCGAGCAGCAGCTTCAGCAGGCGCAGAAGATGGAGACGGTCGGTCAGCTCTCCGGCGGCATCGCGCACGACTTCAACAACCTGCTGACCGTGATCATCGGCAATGCCGAGCACCTGAGCGAGCAGCTCAAGGCGAGGCCCGACCTCGGGCGCTTTGCCGACGACATCTGCCAATCGGGCGAACGGGGCGCCGAGCTGACGCAGCGCCTGCTCGCCTTCAGCCGCCGCCAATTGCTGCGGCCTCAGACGATCGATTGCCGGAGCCTGCTCGATTCCATGTTCAAGCTGCTCAAGCGCACCTTGCGCGAAGATATCGAGATCAGGACGACCTCCGGGCCCGGCACGATCCTGGCCTTTGCCGACCGCGCCCAGCTCGAATCCGCCGTGCTCAATCTCGCGCTCAACGCGCAGGATGCCATGCCATCGGGAGGCCACCTCACGCTGGCCACGGAGCTGGTCACGATCGAAGATGATGACGGTGCCGTTCACCGGGAGGTCGCGCCCGGCAGCTACGTCCTGATCGCGGTCACCGATGACGGCGAAGGCATGACGCCCGAGGTCGCCGTACGCGCGTTCGAGCCGTTCTTCACCACCAAGGAGGTCGGCAAGGGCTCGGGCCTCGGCCTCAGCATGGTCTACGGCTTTGCCAAGCAATCAGGCGGCCATGTCTCGATCTACAGCGAGGCTGGCCTTGGGACCACGGCCAGGATCTACCTGCCGCGCGCGAGCACCGGTAGGTCGCAAGCCGATCTTCCCGACGGCGAGGACACGGCGCCGCGAGGCTACGAGACGGTCCTGATCGTCGAGGACGATCCGTTCGTCCGCTCCTCCGTCATTCGCAGGGTGGAAGCGCTCGGATATCGCGTCGTCGCTGCGGTCAACGGCAAGGATGCCTTGCACCAGTTGCAGGGCGATCCCGGCATCGACTTGCTATTCACCGATATCGTGATGCCGGGCGGCATGAGCGGCTGGGAGCTCGCCGATCAGGCGCGGCGTGTGCGTCCCGGCCTGCCGGTCCTGTTCACCTCGGGCTACGCGCTGGAGGCCCTGGTCGAGCAGGGCCGCGCGCAGGCGCGAGCGGTCGTGCTGACCAAGCCGTACCGCAAGGTCGAGCTCGCCCAGCGGCTGAGGGATGCATTGGCCGCCGCAGCGGTCCCATCCTAGCATCGCGCCCGAAGCGCCTCGAATGATCCAGCAAGTTCGCTTGCTAAATCCAGCCGGTTTTGGCCTATTAGCCGGAAGAATACGCTTTCGGAGTGCCCGCGATGGTTCCTTTTTTCGTTCAGATCAAGTGCAAGCTCGGCCAGTCCTATACGGTGGCCAATGCGCTTGCCGAAGCCGAGATCGCCTCCGAGATCTACTCCACGGCCGGCCAATACGACCTCCTGGTGAAGTTCTACGTCGACAAGGACACCGACATCGGCCACTTCGTGAATGAGAAGGTGCAGGTGCTGCCGGGCATCCAGGACACTCTCACCATCATCACCTTCAAGGCGTTCGGCACCGGCTAAAGCATGATCCGGAAAAGTGCGAAGCGGTTTTCCGGAAAGATCATGCGTAAACAACAACCTAAAGCGCGATGATGATTCATCCCAATCTCATCGCGCTTTAGATCACGCGCAAACAACGGCCGAAGCGCCGGCAGCGCTAGCCGCCCTCCTTGCGCTTGGGCGGTGTCGGTCCCTGCACCGGCGGCAGCGACTTCAGATAGGCGGCCATCGCGGCGCGGTCTTCCGCCGTCAGTTGCGCAAGGTTCTTGATCACCGGCCGCATCGCACCCGAAGCGCTGTCGCCCTCGGGCATGTCGCCGGTCTCGAGAAAATCCGCGATATCCTTCTCGCTCCAGCTGCCGATGCCCTGCTGCGTGATGTTGGGCACCCAGCCCTCCCCTTCCGGATTGGGCCCACCGGCAAAGCGCTGGCCGGCGATGATGCCGCCGAGCGCATTGCGCGGGCTGTGGCATTCGGCGCAATGGCCGAAAGCGTTCACGAGATAGGCTCCGCGATTCCATTGCGGCGAGCGCGCGGCGTCCGCGACGAACGGCGCGGTGTCCATGAACAGCAATTTCCAGATGCCGATATTGCGGCGGATGTTGAACGGAAACGGCAGTGCGTGGTCGCCCACTGTGCCGGACACCGGCGGAAGCGTCTTCAGATAGGCAAAGAGATCGCGGACGTCGTCGACGCTGGCCAGACGATAGGACGTGTAGGGAAACGCGGGGAAATAGTGCGTGCCCGCGGGCGATATGCCGCGCATCACGGCGTTGACGAAATCGGCCTCGCTCCAGCGGCCGATCCCGTAGGCCGGATCGGGGGAAATATTGGGGACGTAGAATGTCCCGAACGGCGAGCCCAGCGCCAGCCCGCCGCCGAGCCGCAGGCGATCGGGCTGATTGGGGGTGGCATGACAGGACGAGCAGCCGCCAGCGTTGAACAGCTCCTGCCCGTTGGCGACATCGAGGTTGCGTGTCGGCGCCGGCACGGCCAGCACGGCCGGGGCGGTCAACCACCAATAGAGGGCGAACGCCGCGACGGCGGCGATCAGGGCGGCAAAAAGCGTTCGTCGCAACATTCGATCATTCCATCGTGAACGCGCGAACTTAAGGGTCATGTCGCGCCCGATCCAACACACGAATATTTTAGACGGTCCGGCTGTAATGCCGGAATAAACCGCATGACGCACTGTTTGAAAAGCAATCAGGCGTCAACAGGAGAGACCCATGACCAAAGCCGTTTTTGCCACACTGGTACTCGGAGCTGCCGTTGCGTTCGCCGCCCCGGCCGGCGCGGAGAAACTGAAGGCGACGCTGGACGGCAAATCCGAAGTCCCCGCCAACACCAGCAGCGCGACCGGAACGGCCGATCTGGACTACGACGCTGCCAGCAAGAAGCTGTCCTGGACCGTCACTTATTCCGGTCTCTCGGGCCCCGCCACCGCCGCACATTTCCACGGGCCTGCCGAAGCCGGCAAGAACGCCGGCGTCGCAGTCCCGATCCCGAATGCAGCCTCGAGCCCGGTCAAGGGCGAAGCCACGCTCACGGACGCGCAGGCCGCCGATCTGCTCGGCGGCAAGTACTACATCAACATCCACACGGCCGCGAACCCGGGCGGCGAGATCCGCGGTCAGGTGACGAAGTAAAGCGAAAACGCGGGCTTCGTCGCGGAAAGGCCGGACGCAAGGAGGGAGCGTCCGGCCTTTTCGATTCCAAGCAACTTCGTAGCCCGGATGGAGCCAACGGTCGGCGCAAAGTGCCGACCGTTGGTGCAATCCGGGAGCCCTGCGCGTTGCGGACAGGTCCCCCGATTTCGCTGCGCTCCATCCAGGCTACGACGCTACGACTCTGACCGTGCTCAAGCCGCGTTCAGCGCCTGCGCGAGGTCGGCGATCAGGTCCGACGGATTCTCGATGCCGATCGACAGCCGGATCGTGGAATCGAGCACGCCGATCTTTTGGCGGATGTCGGCGGGAACGCCGGAATGGGTCATCGTCGCCGGCAGGCTTGCGAGCGATTCCGTGCCGCCAAGGCTCACCGCCAGCTTGAGGATCTGCAGCGCGTTGAGGAATTTCACCGCCGCCTCCTTGCCGCCGACGATGTCGAACGAAAACGTCGAGCCCGCGCCCAGGCATTGCCGCGCGAACACGCGGCCGGACAGCGAGCCCTGCTCGTGATGACCGAGGTAGTGCACCCTGGCGACCTTCGGGTGATCGCGCAGGAAGTCCGCCACGAGCCGCGCATTCGCATCGGCCTTCTCCATCCGCAGGCTGAGCGTCTCGAGCGAGCGGTTGATCATCCAGCAGGAATGCGGATCGAGCTGGGTGCCGATGGCGCCGCGCAGCGCCTTGATGCCCTTCATGATCGCCTTCGATCCGAGCGCGGCGCCCGCGATCAGGTCGGAATGGCCGCCGACATACTTGGTCAGCGAATACAGCGACAGGTCCGCGCCGTGCTCGATCGGCCGCTGAAACACCGGCCCGAGCAGCGTGTTGTCGCAGGCGATGACCGGCGTGTGTCCCTGCGCCTTGCCGATGGAATCGGCGATGCGGCGGATCATTGCGATGTCGACGAGGCCGTTGGTCGGATTGGCGGGCGTCTCGATCAGGATCATCGACACCCGCCCCTTGCCCATGGCCTCCTCCGAGGCCTGCTTGACTGCCGTCTCGTCGATGCCGTCGGCAAAGCCGACAGCGCCGATCGACAGGCGCGCGAGCGTATTCGTCAGCAGCGTCTCCGTCCCGCCATAGAGCGGCTGCGAGTGCAGGATGACATCACCGGGGCGAACAAAGGCCAGGATCGTGGTTGCGATGGCCGCCATGCCGGACGAGAACAGCGCGCAACTCTCCGTGCGCTCGTAGATCGCGAGCCTGTCCTCGACGATCTCGCTGTTGGGATGATTGAAGCGCGAATAGACCAAGCCCGCGCCCATGCCTTCCGGCGGCTCGCGCCGGCCGGCGACGTAGTCGAAGAAGTCCTGCCCGTCCTCGGCGGTCTTGAACACGAAGGTGGAGGTCAGGAACACCGGCGGCTTGATGGCGCCCTCCGACAATTGCGGATCATAGCCATAGGTCAGCATCAAGGTTCCCGGATGCAGCATATGATTGCCGATATGGGTCTTGGACGGGAACGGTTTTGCCATGGCCTGTCTCGCTGTTGATCGAGGTGCTCGCCGCGCGTTGGGAAACCCGACGTGAGGATGCCGGGAGGAGACTCGTGTGAGCGCACGGCCGCTGGCACAAAGATAGCCGCTCTCGCGGCAATCCGTCAGGCCTTGCGGACAGAAGTTCCTGCGGGCCCGCGGTCATGAAAAAGGGCGGTTGCTTTCGCAACCGCCCTTTCTGAAGTCCTTGGTAGCTCCGTCCCGCTATTTCAATTTCACGCGATAGGTTTCGTGACAGTCATTGCAGCGGTCGTTGATCGTCGTGTAGGCCGCCTTCAGACCCGCGACATCGGTGATCTTGCCTTTGGCGTCGGCGATCGCCTTCTGCACCGGCGGGATCTTGGCATCGAAATCGGCCTTGTTCTGCCAGACCTTCGGCGAGGAGCCATACGTCGCATTGACGACATCCTGCTTGGGATTGATCTCGAAGGTCTTGGCGATCTTGGCGACATCGGCCTCGATGGCGGCGATGGCCTGATCGGCCGCTTTCTTGTCGAAGGGCATATCGCCCTTGCTCATCTTCTGAAGGACGCCGTACTGGTTCTTGGCGATCGATTTCATCAGATTGTCCTGCTGGACTGCAATCTCCTGTTGCGCCATGACGGCGCCCGCGCCCAGCACGAGGGCGCCCGCGACAATCATCGTCCGTTTCATTGGTTCGTTTCTCCGGCTCTCGAGACGTTCAGGGAATGAGACGTCACCGGCTTCTGGTGAAGCCGGGACCCATCATGGGTAGAACCCCGCGCGGCGCGTTTATTCCCGTGCGCGCGGGAAGCGCGGCTTCACAAGCTGTGACGGCGGTGATGCTCGCTGATCGCAACCCACACCCGCTCGGGCGTTGCCGGCATGTCGATGTGGTCGATCTTGTACTCGCGCCAGAGCGCATCGACGATGGCGTTGACGACGGCCGGACAAGAGCCGATCGCGCCAGCCTCGCCGGCCCCCTTCACGCCCATCGGATTGGTCTTGCAAGGGACGTTGTGGGTCTCGAATACGAAGGCCGGCCCATCCGCCGCGCGCGGCAGCGCATAGTCCATGAGGGTTGCGGTGATGAGCTGGCCGTCGGTCGGTCCATACACAACCTGCTCCATCAAGGCTTGGCCGATGCCCTGCATGGCGCCGCCATGGACCTGGCCCGCCAGAAGCAGCGGATTGAGCGTCTTGCCGAAATCGTCGACGATCACGTAGTTGACGATTTTGATGATGCCGGTCGCCGGATCGATCTCGACCTCCGCTATATGGGTGCCGTTGGGATAAGTGCCGTCGGCGCTGGCAAAGGTCGCGCTGCCGTTCAGCTTCGACGGATCGACGCCGGGCCGCTTGGCGAGATCGGCAAACGAGATCGAGCGGTCGGTGCCGGCGATCCGCACCACGCCTTCGGAGATTTCGAGGTCGCCCGCGCTGGCTTCCAGCGCCTGCGCCGCGATCTCCTTCAGCCTCGAACCGAGTTCGCGCGTGGCGCGTTCGACACTGACGCCGCCGGAGGGGATCGAGGCCGAGCCGCCGGTGCCGAGGCCGGTTGCGATCTCGTCGGTGTCGCCCTGGCGAACATGCACGCGCTCGGGCGCGACGCCGAACTGCTCGGCGACGATCTGCGCATAGGCGGTCTGATGGCCCTGCCCGCTCGATTGCGTGCCGATCAGCACCGTGACGTCGCCATTGGCATCGAGACGTACGTTGGCCGTCTCTTCACCCATCACGCCGCAAATCTCGACGTAGCTCGCAAGCCCGATGCCGCGGATGAGGCCGCCCTTCTTGGCCACCTTGGCGCGCTTGGGAAATTCTTTCCATTCCGCGATCTCCATCGCGCGCTTCAGATGCGCGGCGAAGTCGCCGGAATCGTAGACCTTGCCGGTTGCGGTCTTGTAGGGCAGCGCCTTCGGCGGGATGAAATTCTTGCGGCGGATGGCATCCGGCGTCATGTCGAGCTTCCGCGCGCAGGCATCGACGAGGCGCTCGATGACATAGGCGGCTTCGGGCCGGCCCGCGCCGCGATAAGCATCGACCGGCACGCTGTGGGTGAAGATCGTGCGCACCCGGCAATGGAAGGCCTGGATGTCGTAGAGGCCCGGCAGCATGCCGGCGCCGCCATGCGGGATGTAGGGCCCGAAGGTCGACAGATACGCGCCCATGTCGCCCATGAGGTCGCAATCCATCGCGAGGAACTTGCCGTCTTCAGCCAGCGCCATCTTGGCGGTGGTGACGTTGTCGCGGCCCTGCGCATCGCCCATGAAATGCTCGGAGCGGTCGGCCGCCCACTTCACCGCCTTCTTCAGTTTGCGCGCAGCGACCGCCATCAGGGCATATTCCCGATACGGAAACAGTTTTGTGCCGAACCCGCCGCCGACGTCGGGGCAGATCACCCGCATCTTGTCGGTGGGAATGTTGAGCACGTTCTGGCAGAGGATGTCGCGCAGGCGGTGACTGCCCTGGCTGCCGACCGTCAGCGTCAGATGGTCGCGCTTGGAATCGTATTCGCAGACCGCCGCGCGGGTCTCCAAGAAGCTCGCAACCACGCGCGGGTTGACGATGGAGATTTCGGCCACCGCATGCGCTTTCGCGAAGGCAGCTTCCGTCGCCGCTTTGTCGCCGATCGAGACGTCGAACAGCACGTTGCCCGGCTTGTCGGGCCAGACCAAGGCTGCGCCTTTCTTCACGGCGTTGACGACGCCGGTCACCGCGGGCAACGGCGACCATTTGACCTCGATCGCCTCGATCGCGTCGCGAGCCTGGTCGATGGTCTCGGCGACCACGAAGGCGATGGCGTCGCCGACATGGCGCACCTCGTCCTTGGCCAGGATCGGGTAAGGCGGGCCGGTGAACGGATCGGTCTCGAGGTTGAACAGGCAGGGCAGATTGCCGAGATCCCCGACGTCGTCCGCCGTCAGGATCAGCGCAATGCCCGGCAGGCCGCGCGCGCGGCTCGCATCGATGGTGTATTTGGCATGCGCATGCGGCGAGCGCAGCACCAGGCAGCGGAGCGCGGCCTGCGGCGCGTAATCGTCGGTATAGCGGCCCTTGCCGCGGATGAGCGCGTCATCCTCCTTGCGCAGCACGCTTTGGCCAACGCCGAACTTGATGGGAGCCGCCATGTTATCTTCCCGTTCTCATGGTTGTTTTGTGGGCATATTGCCGTGGAAAAACTGGCAAGGCAAACGGGTTTAGGCGGGCGCAGGGGTCGCAGCTTCAAAAGCGCCACGCGTGCCTCACTGGGATGCTCGGCAGGTCCCAGCGTGATGTGTGACGCTGACGGCGAGAGCCAAGCGCTCACACTTAGCTGTTCTCTTGCTCACCCCGAGCTTCAAACAGCTGATGAGCATCGGAGGCCGTGAGCGTCAGCCCGTACAAATCCTTCAGCGTCGAAATGCGTTGCAGCGTCGCAGGCTCAAACGGAGTCTTGCCTTCGAACGAATGCAGGAGAACGCCCTCCAGCAAATCACCGAGGCTCATATCCAGGTATTCGGCGAGGCCCTTCGCGACCTTGAGAATGCGCTTCTCGATCCGAACTCCCGTCTGTACGCGTTGGACTGAATGCTTGTGGCTTTCTGAACTCATGATGTGTGACCTTGATCGGAAGGCGGGGTTTAATCGCATCATGCCATTGCCGGACTTGCTCGGGCATCGGTCTCCAGCCCTGCAACTCGCGTCCCTCAGAGATCAGGTGAATCCTGCATTCGTCCGGACGCCTGCGGGGGTCGGCGCTCTGACCGCGAAACGGCTGTTGCCACACAGGCAGAGCCTGGGCGGCCGTTCGACCGATTCCCAATTTGCCTTTCCCGCACCAGAATGTTACCTTGGTACCAAGGTAACATAGGACGCCGCCATGAGCAACAGATGTAGCTGCACGGATGCTGCAGAAGTCTCCGAACTGAGCGAGGGCTTTCTCGCGCGTACACTTCCGGGGGCACGTTTCAGCCATCGTGAACATCTGATCGTGACGAGCTACTTGCTCGCCACTGATCCGACTCGGGACTGGCGGGTCGAGCTCCCCGAGATGATCCGCGCCTACAATGTTGCCGCTGGCGGCGTGAACGACGATGTGCGTGGCTACCACCACACGATTACGCTGGCCTTCTTGATGATCATCGAAGCAATTCTTGCGGAGGTCGGCCGCCACGACATTGTCGCCGCCTGCAACGCGGTGCTGGCGTCCCCGGCAATCGAAAAGGACGTACTCTTACGTTTCTGGAGCCGCGACGCGCTGTTCTCGCGGGAGGCGCGGCACGGCTGGATTGAGCCAGACCTTGCCGAGTTCAACCCGCGCGCGGCGGGTCATATGCCGGCGTGAGGATCGTCGATCACTCACATTCCGCGGCTCAACAGATACCTCGCACTATCTCTGAGCGCATCGATCTCCCGCCCAGGTGCGAGATAGTTGATCTCCGCGCGCGTCAGGCCGATGTCCATCAGCTCCCTGTCGCTCAGATCCAGCAAACTGCCCCGCGGGTGCAGGCGCCACTTCCCAAGAGCAGACCAATATCGCTTGAGCAGGCCCAGGAGGCTTTGCGCCGGCGCGGCTGCGGCAGCTTCTCTCCCCGACAAGGCTTGGCCCGGCGTTGCAACGGACACGTTGAGACGAGCCGCTGCCGCCAGAACCTCGTCCATGGCCTGCTTCGCGAGCGCAATGGATTGGTCGAGGCGAAGCACCGCCGCATCGTGCTCGGCCTCGGATGAAATGTTCGTCAGTTGTGGTGGCATCGGACGCTCCTGCTGTTGAGCCGGCAGGGAGCGTGGCCAAACAAAAGGCCCCGTCCGATGCCGGCGGGGCCTGGTGGAAAAGATGTCGTCGAAATCCTAGCGCACGACTCCTCCCACCGCCCAGCCGAAGCGGGTGATGTGATTGCGGGAGACTTTGCGCGACGATTTGATCATGACGCGCTGATATCACGGCAACCGCGCAAAATCAAGAGATGTGGGAGTACCGGTTGCAGCCTGGAGGCGAACGCCGTGCTTACTAGCCGCGCACCAGCGAGACCAGCCACTTGCGTCCGAACAACACGAGGATCGCGAGCGCGTAGACGATCGTGCCGCCGACGGCGAGCAGGATCAGCATCAATTCATCCCGGAAGTGCATCGCGCCCAGCCAAGGGCTGCTGAAGTGCGCAATCAGCCAGAACGCGGCGGCGAGGATCAATCCGGCCAGCAGAAATTTGGCGAGCGACAACAGCCAGCCGCGATCGAGCACGAGAAAGCCGCGCCGCACGGCGAAGTACAGCACGAGGAGCAGATTGGTCCAGACGCCGACGGCGGTGGCCAGAGCGAGGCCGATCTGGGCCAGCGATCCCATTAAGGCGACCTTCAGCGCGACATTGACCGCGATACCAGTCAGCGACGCCCGCACTGGCGTTGCGGTGTCCTTGCGGGCATAGAAGGTCGCAACCGCGCTGCGGATCAGCACGAACGGGATGAGGCCAATGGCATAGGCCGCGAGAGTCGCACCGGCGGCCGCTGCATCGGCCTTGGAGAACGCACCGCGCGCGAACAGCGCGCGCATGATCGCATCGGGCACGGTGAGGAAGGCCGCGACGAACGGGATCGAGAACAGCAGCGTGAAATCGAAGGCGCGGCGCTGCGCCCTCAGCGCGCCATCGTGGTCGTTTGCAGTGATCCGCCGCGACATCTCCGGCAGCAGCACGGTGCCGATGGCGATGCCGATGACGCCGATCGGGAGCTGGTTGAGCCGGTCGGCGTAATAGAGCGCCGACAGCGCGCCGGCGGGCAGGAAGGTCGCGATGATGGTGTCGGCGAACAGCGCGACCTGCGTTCCCATCGAGCCCAATGTCGCCGGCCCCAGTGCCTTGAAGAAACCACGGACGTCCTCATCAAGCTTCAAGGGCGCAAAGCGCGGCAGGCCGCCATGGCGGGCGAGATCGCCTGCGAGCAGGAAATATTGCAGGAAGCCGGAGATCAGCACGCCCCAGGCCGCGGCATGGCCCGCGGTCGGAAACCAGACGGCAACCGCCAGCGTCATCATCATGGCGACGTTGAGGAAGATCGAGGCGGCCGCGGCGCTGGCAAAGCGCTGCATCACGTTGAGCATGCCGCCGTAGAGCGTCACCAGCGTGATCAAGAGCAGATAGGGAAAGGTGATCCGGGTCAGCTCGATCGCGAGCTTGCGCTGCTCGGCATCCTCACCGAAGCCTGGCGCCAAGATGCTCATGGCCTGCGGCATGAACAGCCAGGCCGCGATCAGCAGCATCACCTGCGAGGCCAAAAGCAGCGTGAAGATGCGATCGGCGAATAGCTTTGCCGCCGCCTCCCCCTTCTCGCCATGGACATGGGCATAGGCCGGCACCCAGGCGGCGTTGAAGGCGCCCTCGGCGAAGATCGCGCGGAAATGGTTGGGCAGCCGCAGCGCCACGAAAAAGGCATCGGCCACCGGACCGGCGCCCAGGATCGCCGCGAGCATGATGTCGCGGGCAAACCCCGTCAGCCGCGAGAGCAGCGTGTAGCCACCGACCGTGAAGATGCGTCCGAGCATGCGGACTCTTCTAGAGGCTTATCGGGCAGCCGATAAGGCTTTGAACGATGGTGGGATCAAAAAAGAGGCTCGCTCGGTGTGTCCACCTCTCCCCGGCGGGGAGAGGCCGGATTGCGCAGCAATCCGGGTGAGGGGCCGCAGCATTCCGTGGGGCCGTAACCCCCTCACCCGGATCGCATCTGCGATGCGATCCGACCTCTCCCGCAAGCGGGAGAGGTGAAGAACTCACCCCGCCAGTGCGCCGCGGACAGCGGCGATGATTCGCTCCTGGTCGGCCTCGGTCAAATAGGCATGCATCGGCAGGCTGATGACGTCCTGCGACAGGCTCTCGCAACCCGGCAATCCGCCCTCGGCGACCGGGTACTGTTTGTAGGCGGTCTGCTGGTGCATCGACTTGCCGTAATAGATCGCGGTCGGCACGCCCTGGGCTTTTAGCGCGGCAGCGAAACCGTCGCGGTCGGTACCTTCAGGCAGGCGGATCGTGTACTGCGCCCAGACCGAGGTATTGCCGGGCGCGAGGCGCGGCACGGTGACGACATTGGACAGGCCGCGCGCATAGCGCTCCGCGACCTTGTTGCGGGCGGCGATCTCATCGTCAAAAATCTTCAGCTTCTCGATCAGGACCGCGGCCTGCATGGTGTCGAGCCGGCCGGTGAGGCCGAGGCGGACGTTGTCGTATTTGTCGACGCCCTGCCCGTGCACGCGGATGCTGCGCAAGGTGGCGGCGAGCTCGTCGTCATCGGTGAAGATCGCTCCGCCGTCGCCGAAGCAGCCGAGCGGCTTTGCCGGGAAGAAGCTGGTCGCGGTCGCGTGCCCAAGCGTGCCGAGCTTGCGCCCCTTGTAGCTCGCGCCAAAGCCTTGCGCGGCGTCGTCGAGCACGAACAGGCCTTCGGCCCTGGCGATCTCGGCGATGGCGTCGTGATCGGCGGGCTGGCCGAACAAATCGACCGGAATCACCGCGACGGGCTTGAGGCCGGCCTTGCGAGCGGTGGCGATGCCGCGCTTGAGCGATTCCGGGCTCATGTTGAAGGTTGTCTCGTCGACGTCGACATAGACAGGCGTCGCGCCGGTCCGCGCCACCGGCGAGGCCGTCGCGATGAAGGTGAAGGACGGACACAGCACGGCATCGCCGGGCCCGACATTCCTGGCCATCATCACCATCAGGATGGCGTCGGTGCCGCTGGCGCAGCCGATCACGTGCTTGGCGCCTGAGTAGGCCGCAAGCTGCTTCTCGAGCTCGAAGACTTCGGGGCCGTTGACGAATTGGCAATGGTCCATCACGCGCTTCACGGCCGCATCGAGCGAGGCGCCGAGCCGGCGGCGCTGCGACGCGACGTCGATGAAGGGAATGGGTTCGGAACGTAAGTGCTGGTTCATGACCTGATTCTTGGCGCCTTGTGACGTTTGAGCGGTCGACATGGACGGGATCAGCCGGCGACGCGGCGCGGCGCCTTGCGCGCGGGTGACGTCGCCGCAGGACGCGAGGGCGTCTCCAGGCATTGCGTGGCGATCTCGAGGCTGGCGACGCCCTCGTCGCCCGTCACCGCCGGCGTCTCGCCGTTGCGCACCGCCTTGAGGAATGCGATCAGCTCGGCGCGGAGCGGCTCGTCATGGCCGACCGGCAGATGCCGCATCGAGTAGCTGCCGTCCGGCTTGAAGCCGAAGCATTCGGTGACCTGGCGCGTCAAGAGATCGCCCATCACGTATTTGCCGCGCGTTGCGACCGTGACGCTGCGCGCCTTGAACGGCGTCAGCCAGTTGGTGTTGATGTGGGCGAGCACGCCGCTCTCGGTGCGGAACTGCAAGAGCGCGATGTCCTCGCGCTCGGCGACCGCGCTCGACAATTGCGGCTGCACCTCGACGATGTCGGATTCGGTGAACCAGCGGATCAAATCGATGTCGTGCACGGCAAGGTCGATGACGACGCCGACATTGGACATGCGCGGCGGGAACGGGCCGACGCGGGTGATCGCGATGGAGAGAATGTCCTCGCCCGCGATCGCCTGCTTGACCGCGGCGACCGCCGGATTGAAGCGCTCGACATGGCCGATCATCAGCGTGACGCCGGCCTTATGCGCGGCGGCGACGATCTCGCGGCCCTCTGCCACCGTGGATGCGATCGGCTTCTCGACCAGCACGTGGATGTTCTTGGCGATGCAGGCGAGCGCGATCTCGTGATGCAGATGGGTCGGCGCTGCGATGGTGACGGCATCGACACCGGCGCTGAGCAGTTGGTCGAGCGTCTCGAAGCTTTCGCAATTGGCGAGTTCGGTTGCCCGCGCGCGATGCGCCGGCGAGGGATCGACGACGCCGACGAGGCTGACGCCGGGCAGGCCGCTCAGCACGCGCGCATGGTTGCTGCCCATCACGCCGGCGCCAATGACACCGACGCGCAAGCCGGCCTTTGCCGGTGCAGACCCTTTGGAAGTCATCTGAGCAAACCCCGATTCAACGCAAATCCCCGGGCCGCTTCTAGCACGGACGCCACATTTGTGGCGAATGCCGCCCTGACGGGCCGGACACGATTTGATTCAAAAAGTTACACGTTCCCCGGGCCTTAGGCCGAAAATGATACCGCTTCTTGGCCCGGGTCGCGTGATTCGGAGTTTGCTGGTTACGACCTTTGATAGTCGTCTTCAATCCGGATGATGTCGTCTTCCCCCAGATAGCTTCCAGTCTGGACCTCGATCAGCTCCAGCTGGATCTTGCCGGGATTCTCCATCCGGTGGACGGCGCCCATCGGGATGTAGATCGACTCGTTCTCGTGCACCGTCTTCACCGTCTCGTTGACGGTCACCTGCGCCGTGCCGCGGACCACGATCCAGTGCTCGGCACGATGATGGTGCTTCTGCAGCGACAGCCGCCCGCCCGGCTTCACCACGATGCGCTTGACCTGGTGGCGCTCGCCATTGTCGACGGATTGATAGCTGCCCCAGGGCCGGTGCACCTTGAGATGCTCCTCGGTGACCTTCGGCGCGACCGATTTCAATTTCGTCACCAGGCGCTTCAGCCCGTTGGCATCCTTCTGCCGCGAGACCAGCACCGCGTCCGCGGTCGCGACCACGACGAGATCGTCGACGCCTTCGAGCGCGACCAACGCGGAGTCCGTGGTGACGTTGCAGTTGCGGGAATCCTCGAACACGGCGGTGCCGTGCGCGGCATTCCCTTGCGCGTCCTTCTCCGACAGCTCCCATACCGCATGCCAGGAGCCGACGTCGGACCAGCCGCACGACACCGGCACGACCGCCGCGCGCGAGGTCTTCTCCATCACCGCATAGTCGATCGAGATCGCCTTGGCCGCGCCGAACGCCTCGGGCTCCAGCGTGACGAAGCCGAGATCGCGGCCGGCATTGTTGACCGCATTGGTGACGGCCTCGACGCTCGCCGCATCGACCCTGCGATATTCGTCGAGCAGCACGCTCGCCGGAAACATGAAGTTGCCGCTGTTCCAGAGATAGCCCGAATTGACGTAGTCGGAGGCCTTCACCGCATCCGGCTTCTCGACGAAGCGCGCAACCGCCTGCACCTCGCCCGCGATCACCTCGCCCGGATTGATGTAGCCATATTCGGTCGCCGGCCGCTCCGGCTTGACGCCGAAGGTGACGATGCGCCCGGCATTCGCGGCGGTGAGGCCCTCGCGACAGGCGGCGACGAAGGCGGCATTATCCTGCACGACGTGATCGGCGGCGAGCGCGAGCACGATCGCCTCGCTGGCGCGGTTCTGCGCGAATACCGCGCCGGCGGCGATCGCAGGGCCGGAATCGCGCCGCATCGGCTCGAGGATCACGTCGGCCTCGATGCCGATCTCGGCGAGCTGCTCCAGCACCATGAAGCGGTAGGAGGCGTTGGTGATGACGATCGGCCGGTCGAACAAAGAGGGATCGGACACGCGCAGCAGCGTGTCCTGGAACGTCGAGCGCGTGCCGAACAGCGGCAGGAACTGCTTGGGCCGAACCTCGCGCGAGGCGGGCCACAGCCGCGTGCCGGCACCGCCGCACATGATCAGGGGGATTATGCGTTTGTCCATCGTGATCTCAAACCTTGAAATGGTCCCGATACCAGGTGACGAAGTTATGAACCCCATGCTCGATCGGCGTTGACGGTGCAAAGCCGGTGTCGCGCGAGAGATCCTCGACATCCGCGAACGTTTCCAGCACATCTCCCGGCTGCATCGGCAGCAATTCTTTGATCGCCGTCCGGCCCAGCTCCCGCTCCAGAAGACCGACGACGTGCATCAGTTCCTCCGGATGATGATTGCCGACATTGTAGAGCTTTGACGGCGCATTTGCGGCAGCCGGATCGTCCGCAGGCACGAGATCGATCAGCTTGGACACGACGCGCGTCACATCGTCGATATAGGTGAAATCGCGGCGCATTTTGCCATGGTTGAAGAGCCGGATCGGCTTGCCGGCCATGATGGCGCTCGCGAACAGAAACATGGCCATGTCGGGGCGGCCCCATGGCCCGTAGATGGTGAAGAACCGCAGCCCCGTGACCGGTAGGCGATAGAGATGGCTGTAGGACTGCGCCATCACCTCGTTCGCCTTCTTGGTCGCGGCGTAGAAGCTGACCGGATGGTCGGTGCGGTCCGCAACCGCAAATGGCAGTTTTGTGTTGGCGCCGTAAACGGAGGATGACGAGGCGTAGACCAGATGACCGCAGCCATTGTTGCGGCAGCCCTCCAGCACGTTGAGAAAGCCGACGAGATTGGAATCGGCGTAGGTCTGCGGCTGCTCGATCGAGTAGCGCACGCCGGCCTGCGCGGCCAGATGCACGACTTTGGCAAAACGATGTTGCGCGAACAGCGCCGCCATGGTCTTGCGGTCGGCGAGATCGGCCTCGACGAACGAAAAGCGCGGCTGATCCCGGAGCAGAGCAAGGCGCGCTTTCTTCAGCGCCGGATCGTAATAGCTGTTGAGATTGTCGAGCCCGACGACGGCGCGACCTTCGCCCAGGAGCTGCCGGGCGACGTGGAAGCCGATGAAGCCGGCCGCACCCGTGACCAAAATCGCCTGATCCGTCATCCTGTTCCCTGGGTGATCCCTCGCCCGATCCTGTCTAGCCGCCACCTCGACGGGGTCGCAATAGGCTCCCCGCTCCTTCACGCGGTCTCCTCATGGCGTCCTTAACGACGGCTCCTCGACGAGAGCTATTGCAAGATCGGCGCCAAAACCATACCAAAGCGGCCGAATTCGGCGCCTCGCGTCGGGTTGCCTCCAATCTTAGCAAACCCTGTTCATGCGGACGAGATGCGCCGAATCCTGTTGTCGACGGCCAAGATCCTGATTTCCGCGGCGCTGCTCTATCTGGCGCTGCGCAAGGTCGACCTGTCCGAGCTGTTTTCCCGATTCACCCTGACCAGCCTGTTCTGGCTCGGTGTGGCGATCGCGGTCACGTTCCTGCAGATCTTCGTCGGCGTGCTGCGCTGGCGCGAGATCAGCGCCGCCTGCGGCGCGCCGCTCGAGCTCGGCCGCGCCATGCGATACAACGTGATCGGCTCGTTCTTCAACCAGACGCTGCCGTCGGCGATCGGCGGCGATGCGGTGCGCCTGTGGCTGGTCGCCCGCGCCGGCGCCGGCTGGCGCACGGCGACCTACTCGATCTTTGTCGACCGCGCCATTGGCCTGATCGCGCTCGCGATCTTGATCGTCGCCAGCCTGCCCTGGAGCTACACCCTCATCACCGATCCGCACGGTCGCTCGGCGCTGCTGCTCATCGACCTCCTGGCGCTCGCCGGCGGCCTCGGCTTCCTGATCTTCGGCGCGCTGAAATGGCGCTGGCTGAAGACCTGGTGGGCAACGCATCACATCCACGCCTGCGCCGTCATCGCCAACCGCGTGATCTTCGGCGGCACAAGCGGCGCCATCGTCGCGATCCTGTCGATCCTCGTTCACGTGCTCGCCGTCGTCATCGCCTGGTGCGTCGTGCAGTCGATTGGGGCGCCGGTTCGCTTCAGCGATGTCTTTCTGCTCGTGCCGCCGGTGATGCTGATCACGATGATGCCGATCTCGATCGCCGGCTGGGGCGTGCGTGAGGCCACGATGAGCCTTGCGTTCGGCTTCGCGGGACTTTCCGCCAACGAGGGCGTCAACGTCTCGCTGCTGTTCGGCGCCGTGTTCTTCCTGGTCGGGGCGGTCGGCGGCCTGGTCTGGATCCTCAGCGCCGAGAAAGCCGCGCAAGGGTCGGCCGCGATCGGAGTGCCGGAGTGAATTCGGCTGCCGATGCGCTCGCCGGCGCGGTCCTGCTGCTTGCCGTTGCGGCCGCCGCGCTGATCTCGGCGCTGGTGACCTGGACCAGCCGCCCCCTGCTGCAGCGCTACGCGCTGGCGCGGCCGAACGCGCGGTCCTCCCATCGCGTCCCGACCCCGCAGGGCGCCGGCATCGCGGTGATCGCCGCGACGCTGATCGTTGCCTCGCTGTGGGGGATCTCCGCCAATGTCGCGATCCCGCCGGCGCTGGTCGCTGCGACAATCGTGATCGCGCTGGTCGGCTTCGTCGACGACATCGTGTCGCTGCCCGTGCTGGTGCGCCTGGTGCTGCAGGCCGCCTGCGTCGGCGCCGTGGTGTTCACCGCCCCCGACACCGCGCGCATCCTGCCGGCGCTGCCGCTCGCGCTGGAGCGCGGCCTCATCGTCCTTGCCGGCGTCTGGTTCGTGAACCTCGTCAACTTCATGGACGGGCTCGACCTGATGACGGTGGCGGAAGTCGTTCCGGTCACCGCTGCGCTGCTGCTGCTGGGAATGCTCGGGGATCTCCCATGGCCGGCCGTGCTGATCGCCACCGCGCTGTGCGGCGCCATGCTCGGCTTCGCGCCGTTCAACCGTCCTGTCGCAAAAGTCTTCCTGGGCGATGTCGGCAGCCTGCCGATCGGCCTCCTGCTCGGCTGGTGCCTGCTTGAGCTCGCCTGGCATGGACAAGCGGCTGCGGCGCTGCTGCTGCCGGCCTACTACCTCGCCGATGCCACCATCACACTGTTTCGGCGCATCGCGCGCCGCGAGCCGTTCTGGTCGGCGCACCGTTCGCATTTCTATCAGCGCGCGACCGACAACGGTTTCTCGGTGTCCCGGGTGAGCGGCGAAGTCTTCCTGCTTAACCTCGTGCTCGCAGGGCTGGCGATCCTCGCCGTTCGCGCCGCGACGGTGGCCGTCACGCTGCCCGCGCTGATCGCCGGCGCGATCGCGGTCGCCCTCCTGCTGCGCCGCTTCTCCCGCCCTCAGGCGTCCTGAGCCGACACGGCGAGCCGCAGCCCCTCGTCGAGCGAAACCTCCGGCCGCCAGCCCGTCGCGAGCGCCTTGGAGACGTCGAGCTCGAGCGAGCCGATCAGGCTATCATGCATGTCCTGCCGGCCGATCATTCGGAAAAGCGCGCTGAGCAGGCCCGGCGGCACGCCGAACAGTCGCGGGCGCTTGCCGGACGCCTTCGCCAGACGCGCGATGAATTCGGGCGTCGAGAACTGCTCGCTGTCGGCGAGCAGGAATATCTCGAAATGGCCGGCCGCATCTGGATGAGCGAGCCGGTGCAGGATGAAGGACGACAGGTTCTGCACGGCAAGGAGGGCGCGGCGATTGCGGATCGCGGCGAACGGCAACGGCACCCCAAGGTTCATCGCGCGCGTCAACAGGGCGAAACTTCCTTTGGCTCTTGCGCCATAGACCATGGGCGGCCTGATCACAGAGAACTTCATGTCGCTGTCGCGCGCGAGCGTCCTCAGGCCCGCCTCGGCCGCGGCCTTGGACGTACCGTAGAGGCCGCGCGGCGTCGGGACGTCGGTCTCGCTGAACGGGACCCTGCCCTCGTTGCTGCGGCCATGCACCAGCACGGTGCTGATGAAGATGAAATGGCGCACGCCCGCCTTCGCCGCAGCGCGCGCCAGGTGCACGGTGCCGGCGGTGTTGACGTCCTGGTAGAGCTGGGCTGCATGCTCCTCGCGCCTGTGATGCACGCGCGCGGCAAGGTGGACGACCGCCTCCACCCCCTCGAGCGCGGCCCGCCAATCGGTGTCGGGGCCGATCGAATCGATCACGACCTCGCCGTCGATGCCCTGACGCTTGCGGACCACGGGGCGGACCGACCATCCCTCGCACGCCAGCGCCTGCCCGAGATGACGGCCGATGAAGCCGCTCGCTCCCGTTACCAGCACGACTGGCTTACGTTCGCTCATCGTCGCTCCCCGAGCGCTGGATTGCGCAACAATGGTCAGGCCGCCGTGGATCCAAATTCCGGCACGGCATCCTTCAGGATGGTCCTAATGGTGGCGCGATCGTCGCGCGCGATCGCCTGCTCAAGCGCCGCATTCCATTTGCGCAGCGTCTGCATCGGCGGCTCGTTCGGCTGCGCGGCCATGATGCCGGGCACGCCGATCTCGCGGGTCGGCTCCTCCGAGGCAAACAGGATCTCGTGCAGGCGCTCGCCCGGCCGCATGCCGGTGAACACGATTTCGATGTCGTAGCCCGGCTGCAGCCCGGACAGGCGGATCATGCGCTCGGCGAGATCGACGATCTTCACCGGCTGGCCCATGTTGAGCACGTAGACCGAGACGTCTGGACGCTGCGTCCCAAGCGCATGCGTCGCCGCGGTGATGACGAGATCGCAGGCCTCGCGGATGGTCATGAAGTAACGGACCATGTCGGGGTGAGTTACCGTCACCGGCCCGCCGGCCTCGATCTGGGCCTTGAACTTCGGCACCACCGACCCATTCGAGGCCAGCACGTTGCCAAACCGGACCGAGATCAGCCGCATCGGCGGCTTGCTGCCGTTCGCTCCGGCTGCGAGGTCGCGATCGAGCGCCTGGCAGTACATTTCGGCAAAGCGCTTGGTGAGGCCGAGCATCGACACCGGCTCGATTGCCTTGTCGGTAGAGATCATCACCATCGCCTCGGCGCCGGCGGCAACGGCGGCGTCCGCGACGTTGATGGAACCGAAGATGTTGGTTTTGACGCCCTCACTCCAATCGCGCTCGAGGATCGGCACGTGCTTGAGCGCCGCGGCATGGAAGACGATGTCGGGCTTGAACTCGGCCATCAGGCGCATGACGCGCTCGCGGTCGCGAATGTCGGCAATCCGGCCTTCGATCTGTGCGGTGGCACCACGCGCGGCCAGCGCCTCGGTGACCGCGTAGAGAGCCGGCTCGGAATTTTCCACGATCAAGAGACGTGCCGCGCCGAAGGCGACCACACGCTCGCAGATCTCGGATCCGATCGAGCCGCCGCCGCCGGTGACGATCACGGCCTTGCTCCTGATCAAGGCCTCCAGGCGCGCATAGTCGATCTTCTCGCTCGGACGCAGCAGGAGGTCCTCGACCGCAACCGCCGTGAGCCTTGGCGTATCGCCGCTCTCCAGCGAGGGCATCCGGCTCACGATCACACCCAGTTTGCGCGCCCGCATCAGGATCGATTCCGGATGCGACTCCGGCTCGAAAGCCGATGGTGTCATGATGAGGCGCGCGATGGGCTTGTCGCGCTTGGCGAAATCCGAGATCACATCCTCGACGTCGTCGATGCCGCCCAGCACCGGCACGTTGCGAATGAGCTGGCCCCGATCGGCAGGCGATGGTGACAAGACGCCGATCGGCCAGATGCGCTTGATCGCTCCGCTCTCGATGCCGCGCAGCAGCACTTCGGCATCCGCGGCGCGGCCGATCAGCAGCGTCGGCGCGGCCTCCCCGCCCCTCGCGTGACGCCGCACCCGCGTATAGCGGAAGTAGCGGTACGCCATGCGCAGCGCGCTGAGGAAGAAGATCTCGAGAAACCAGTAGAGGACAATCGTCACCTTGCCGAGAAAGAAGGCGCCGCGAACGTTGGGGGCAACGAGGATGTAGTCGAGCACGAGCAGCGCAACCGTGAGCACGGTCGCCGCGCGAATGATGTTCAGCGCGTCAGGCAGCGAGATGAAACGCCATTTCGTCGTGGTCAGATTGCAGAGGAAGAACACGACCACGCTGAAGGCGAGGAAGTAGGGCAGGATCTGGAACAGCAGCGGCAATCGAGCGTAGAAATCGTCGCCACCCTCGAATCGCAGATAGAAGGCGGCAAAAAGCGCCGCCGTGGTCGCCAGCAGGTCGTGGAGCGCGATCAGGAAATTGCGCGAGGTGAGATGCGAAAGTCGCGTCATCCGCCGACCGATGAAAACCCAGTTAAATGCAACTTGACCGCGCTGATAGCCCATCTCGACAAGTCTTGCCAGCCGCGTGGCCCCTCAGGAACCGGCTTCCCTCATCTTAGCCCCGAGCTGTTGTTCCCGGATCACCATTCCGCCGGCGACGCCGACGCCAATGACGTACATCCAGCCCTCGTGGAAGTCGAACAAATGCGAGTTGAACAGCGAGGTGAAGACGTTCTGCACCACCACCAGCAGCCCGATCCAGTTGGCAAGCCCGTCGCCGCGAAACACCCGGAGATGCAGTATCCAGATCGCGTAGAGAATGGCGACGCCGATCGCGCCCCATTGCACCGCAACGTTCAGCGTCTGGTTGTGCGGGTTGCCGACCACCTCGGCCGACGCCCGCCGCTGACCGGCGGGCGTAGCGACGCGTTCGAACAACCCGCGGGTCGAACCGGTGCCGTGCCCCAGGACCGGCGCCTCCGCGAAGAAGCCGAACGACTTCCGCCAGAACTCGAGCCGCATGCCCATGGAGGTTGCCTCGCCCCGTTCCACATAGCCGGTGTAATCGGTGGTAAACCTCTCGGCGGTGTGGCGCAATTGCGGCGAGGCCTGCCAGGCGAGAACTGCGCCGACGAGCAGCGCGCCGGAGATGATGGCGATGCTGCGCCATTTGAGGTGAAGCAGTGCAAACACGCCGAACATGATCGGAATGGTGACGAGCGCGGTGCGCGACACCACCACGAAGGTCATGTTGATGAAGAAGCTCAGCGCCAGCGCCGTCAGCAGCGCGGCGAACCAGTACCGCTTCTCGCGCAACAGCATCACGATCGGATAGGCCAGCGCAACCGCGCAAAGCGCGAATTCCTGGCTCTGGTCGATGTAGTTCTTGACGAAGATGCCGCGTTCGGGCGGGTCGGTCTTGAGCGCGAGGTTCGGGTAAAAGGCGACCAGCCAGGACATCACCGACAACAAGGCGCAAGACACCAGGAAGGCGACGAAGACCCAGCGGCCGCGCGGTGAGCGCTCGAAATGATAGAGCAGGACCGGCAGCACGAGCAGCTTGACGGTCGGATTGACCGCGTAGAGGCGCGCACCCCAGGCCGCGTCCGACCATAGCGTCCCCAGCAGCGCGAGAAAGACGAGCGCGATCGGCGCAATGCAGATCGGACGCTTCAGGGACTGCAGGAAGTCGCGTAGATCGAGGAACGGCACCATGCAGAGCAGCATCAGCGCGTTGAATATCCCCGCAAGCGAAGTCGACCAGGGCAGCGAGGCCGCGGTCAGGATCGCAAACAGATCGACCGTTTCACGCCAGGCCGCCGGACTGCGCAGGCGCCGCCGCAACATCTGGCCGGGGGTCTCGCGTGCGAGCGCCGTCACTTGCCCCCTCCCCGGGCGCGATGAACCAGCGCCGTCGTGCTGAAGCCCTGGAGGATGTCGACCAGCACGACTGCCCCGCCCGCGGCCTCGACCACCTCATGGCCGACGACCTGTTCGCGTGTGTAGTCGCCGCCCTTCACCAGCACGCCGGGCTTGATCCTGGTGATCAGGTCGATCGGCGTGTCCTCCGTGAAGATGACGACGAGATCGACGGCCTCCAGTGCGGCGAGCACCTCGGCACGCGCGCGCTCGTCCTGGACCGGACGATCGGCACCCTTCAGGCGCCGCACCGAGGCGTCGCTGTTGAGCCCCACGATCAGGCGATCGCAGGCGGCGCGCGCCGCGGTCAGCACCTTGACGTGGCCGGGATGGAGAATGTCGAAACAGCCGTTGGTGAAGCCGACGCGCAGGCCCTGCCTGTTCCATTCGGCAACCTGCGCGTCGAGTGCGGCCGGATCGAGCACGATCTTCTCCTCGGCGGCGAGCGTTGCATGCGGCAGGATCTTGCGTCGCAGCTCGGCCGCGCTGACGCTGGCGGTGCCCTGCTTGCCGACCGCGACGGCGGCGGCGGCGTTGGCCATGCGCAGTGCCGTGTCCCAGTCCGCGCCGGCCGCGAGCGACACCGCAACCGCAGCGGCGACGGTGTCACCGGCGCCGGAGACGTCGCGCACCTTCACCGTGACGGCCGGCACGTGGACGGCCCCGCCATTCCGGGGCACCAAGGTCATGCCGTGCTCGCCCTGGGTGACCAGGATCGCCTCGCAGTCGGCGAGCCGCATCACGTCCTCGCTGGCCTCGACGATGCTCTGCACCGTGTCGGCGCGGCTGCGGGTCGCTTCCGAGAATTCCTTGCGGTTGGGGGTGAGCAGCGTGGCGCCGCGATAGATAGCCCAGTTCAGGCTCTTGGGATCGACGATGACGGGCTTGCCGAGCTTGCGCGCGGCATCGATGGTGTGGCGGATCACGCGCGCCGTCAGCACGCCCTTGGCATAGTCGGACAGCAGCACGATATCGGCGCGCGCGATCTGCGGCAGGATCGCGTCGATCAACTTCGTTTCGACCTCGTCGGACGCAGCCAGCGCCTGCTCCCAATCCGCGCGCAGCATGTGCGTGGAAAAATGTTCGGAGACGAAGCGGACCTTTCGCGTGGTCGGCCGCGAGGCGTCGCGCACCAGCACGCTCTCGATGCCGGCTTGATCATTGAGCGCGGCCTCGAGCCGCGTACCGGCGTCGTCCTCGCCGACGAGGCCTACGAAGATGCAGCGCGCGCCGAGCGAAGCGACGTTGCGCGCGACGTTGCCGGCGCCGCCGACGTGGATCTCGCTGCGCTGGGCGGCGATGACGGGCGCCGGCGCTTCCGGCGAGATCCGCGACACCTCGCCGTAGACGAACTCGTCCAGCATGATGTCGCCGATGCACAGCACCGTACGGCCTGAGATGGCTTGCGCGAGGGCATCGAAATCGAGAATGGGCGTCGGCATGGTCGAAAGGGCCTCAGCGAAAGCGGTCGGGCCGGTCGAGATAATCCCCGACATAGGCCTTCACCGCGTCCTCGAGCGTCGTGAAGCCGCCGTTATAGCCGGCGCGGAGCAGACGATCGACCTCGCTCTGGGTGAAATACTGGTAGCTGTCCCGGATCTGCTCGGGCATGTCGATGTATTCGATGTTGGGCCTGGTGCCGAGCGCCGCATAGGCAGCCAGCATGATGTCCTTGAAGCTGCGGGCCTTGCCGGTGCCGACGTTGAACAGGCCGGACACCGACGGCGTCGCGAGCAGCCAAAGGACCACGCGCACGACATCGTCGACATAGATGAAATCGCGACGCTGATCGCCGTCCTCGATGCCCTCGCGATGCGACTTGAACAGCTGCACGACGCGGCCTGCCCTGACGTCGTCGAAGCGCCGCGCCAGCACGCTCATCATCGAGCCTTTGTGATATTCGTTCGGCCCGAACACGTTGAAGAATTTCAGGCCGGCCCATTGGGGCGGGAGCCGATCGCCGCGGGCCACACGTTCGGCGACAGCGAGATCAAACAGGTGCTTGCTCCAGCCGTAGAGATTCATCGGCCGCAACTTCTTCAGCGCCGGCAGCGAAGAATCGTCGTCGAAGCCTTCCGTGCCGTCGCCATAGGTCGCCGCCGAGGACGCGTAGATGAACGGCACCGCATTCATCGTGCACCAGTCCAGAAGGCGCATCGACAGGCGGAAATTGGTCTCGACGACGAGATCACCGTCGGTCGCCGTGGTCGCGGAAATCGCCCCAAGATGGATCATAGCCTCCAGCTTGCGGCCCTTCAGCCAGTCCATCAGCTCGGTCGGGGGAACGATATCCACAAGCTGCCGCTTGGCGAGGTTGCGCCATTTGCCTTCTGTTCCGAGGAGATCGCAGATCACGACGTCGCTGCGACCGGCCTCGTTCAGCGCGGCCACGACATTCGATCCGATAAAACCGGCCCCGCCGGTCACCAGCAACATTCCACCTACCTGCCCGAATTTTAGATGCCCGATCCTGCCCTAGCGCATGATCCGCCAAAGTGTAAGCTGTTTTGGGATTGCTCTTCTGCCGCCTTTACCTGCCGGCCCGGAGCGGCTAACCGAGCCGCCATATCGGCACGTGTTCGGCCCTCATAACGAATGAATATTGATTCGCAACTTGGTAGTGATGCAGACCGGAGCGACACACGCCCGATCCTGATCGTCCCCTACATGTGGATCGGCGATTTCGTGCGGAATCACACCGTCGTGCGGGTCCTGAAGGAGCGCTGGCCGAACCGGCCGGTCGACCTCCTCACCACCTCCCTGTGCGCCCCGCTGGTGGACTACATGCCCGGGGTGCGCGCCGGCATCGTCTGGGACATGCCGCGCAGCCGGTTGGCCATCGCCCGCCAGTTCGGCTTGGCAGGGCTGCTGCGGAAACAGAACTACGGCACCGCCCTGGTGCTGCCCCGGACCTGGAAGGCGGCCATCGCGCCGGCACTGGCCGGTATTCCTGAACGGATCGGCTTCGTCGGCGAGTTCCGGTTCGGCCTGCTCAACCGCTGGCGCTGGGGTGAGAAGAAGCTGCCCCGCTTCATTGACAAAAACGCCGCCCTCGCCCAGCCCGACGGCGCGCCCCTGCCGGCGGAATGGCCGGTGCCGCAACTGCGCGTCCCGGCCGAGGAGATCGCCCGCTGGCGCGACGCCAATGGTCTCGGCGCCGGCGCCGCGGTGGCGCTCGCCCCAGGCTCGGTCGGCGTCTCCAAGCGCTGGACCAATTATCCGGAAGCCGCCCGCCTGCTGGTCGAGCGCGGCCTCGAGGTCTGGGTGGTCGGCGGCCCCGCTGAAAAGGGCCTCGCCCAGGAGATCGTCGCCGCCGGCGGCCCGGGCGTCCGCGATCTCACCGGCACGGACTTGCGCAACGGCGTCCTCGCCATGGCCGCGGCCGGCGTTGCGATCTCGAACGATTCCGGCCTGATGCACATCGCAGCCGCCCTGGGCACGCCGACCATGGGCATCTTCGGTCCCACCAGCCCCTACCTCTGGGCCCCGCTGAACGGCCTCGCCGCGACATTGGTGCAGGACAAGGAAAAGCTGTCCTGCCAGCCCTGCCAGAGCACGGTCTGCAAGATCAACGATCACCGCTGCATGCGGAATATTGCGGCGAGCGAGGTGGTGGGGATCGCGGAGAGGGTGCTGGGGGAGGCTGGGGCGCGGACTTAGATCTAAGGCGATCGCGGCTCGCGCCGATGATGACATCCTGCCACTGTTTTGCCCGACGAGTCAAAATTCGTTCGAAAAATCCGCAATCTCTCGAACCCTCCGCCAACTCCTTGATTTTGCTGACCCCGGCTACTGTGCATGGGGTTGTTTTCGCGGTTTTGTTTGCGACAGGCGAAAACGGCCTCAGAGCAGCGGCCGATAGACCTCGCCGATCCGCGCCGCTTCGGCATCGAGGCTGAATCGTTCGAGCACCCGTGCCCGCCCGCGCTCGCCCATCACCGTCGCCGCGGCCACATCGCGCATCAGCGGCTCGAGTGCTGCCGCCAGCGCGGCGGCGTCGCCCGTCGGGATCAGCACGCCGGTGACACCATCCTCGACGACGAGCTCGGCCGCGCCGGCACGCGCGGCAACCAGCGCGCTGCCCGCCGCCATCGCCTCGATCAGCGTCAGCCCAAAGCCTTCGTTGCGCGAGGTGAAGGCGTAGATGGTCAACCGCTGATACCAGCGCTGCACTGCTTCGATCGGCAGCTCGCCGGTGATGACGATGCGCGATTGCAGGCCGGCTGCCTCGATGCGCTTCTTCAGGTCGTTGGCAAAGGGCGTCTGCTCGGCCGTGACCTGTCCGACGATGACAGCAGTGAAATCCGGATAGTGCGGCAGCAAGCGGCACATCGCATCGACGAACAGATCGGTGCCCTTCTGCGCCCGCACGCGGCCGAAGCAACCGATGGCATAGCGGCCCGGCAGGCCGCTTTCGGCAAAGGCCCCGGCGCGGTCCTGCGGCGGCGCATAGACGTCGGTGTCGACACCATGCGGGATCACCGTCGCCTTCACCTTCAGGAACGAGGCCGAGAGATCTGATGTTGCGATGATCGCGTCCATGCGCCGGATCAGCCAGCGCGTGATCCAGCTGTGGTGCCGCTGCGCCGCCGAGGTGAACACGAGCTTGAGCGGCCAGCCGAGCGCGCGCAAGCCAACGCCCGCGATCATCTCGTTGTTGCGGCGCGCATGCCAGATCATAGGCCGCTTGCGGCGCCAGAGCTTGAGGAAATCTCCGATGCTCAGGCGCGCGATCCCCGCCGGCGCGTCCGAGCCGAACCAGGCCGCGCGATACAGTTTCGCCAGCCGCGGCGCCACCATCCGGTTGGTCGCGGTGACCCCGGAATAGCGCCTGTGCAGATTTGGCACGATCACTTCGAGATCGCCGGGGGAATTCGCCACGTCACACTCCGTTTCGCAAAGTCCCTATACGCAACATTAAGCATAGTGACCAGTTCAGCACCGCCGATACCCCCTCTTCACCACGCAAGCGCTAGCCTTGCGCGTTGATCGAAGACGGGTGAGATCATGACTGTGCTAGTCACCGGCGGCGCCGGCTATATCGGAAGTCACACGGTCCTGGCGCTGGCGGAAGCCGGCGAGGACGTCGTCGTGATCGACGATCTCTCCACCGGCTTCTCGGCCTACCTGCCCGAAGGCGTGCCGCTGTTCATCGGCGATGCCGGCGACGAGAACCTGCTCGAAGGCGTGATCGCCCAGCACGACATCGAGAGCATCATCCATTTCGCAGGCTCGGTCGTCGTGCCGGATTCGATGCGCGATCCGCTCGGCTATTACCGCAACAACTTCACCACCGCGCGTAACCTGCTCAACGTCGCGGTCAAGCGCGGCATTGGCCGCTTCATCTTTTCCTCGACCGCCGCGGTCTACGGCAATCCGGACCAGGTGCCGGTGCCCGAGCACGCGCCGACGCGGCCGCTGTCGCCTTACGGCTCCTCGAAGCTGATGACCGAGATCATGCTGCACGACGTCGCTGCCGCCTACGGCATGCAATACGTGACCTTGCGTTATTTCAACGTCGCCGGCGCCGATCCGCAGGCGCGCATCGGGCTAGCCACCGTCGGCGCCACGCACCTGCTCAAGATCGCGGTTGAAGCCGCCACCGGCCAGCGCGCCAAGATCGACGTGTTCGGCACCGACTATCCGACCCCGGACGGCAGCTGCATCCGCGACTTCATCCACGTCACGGACCTGTCGCAGGCGCATCGCTCGGCCCTCGCTTATCTGCGCAATGGCGGCGCCTCGACCACGCTGAATTGCGGCTATGGCCGCGGCTATTCGGTGCTGGAGACCATCGACGCGGTGCGCCGGGTTTCGGGCCGCAGCTTCGCCGTGCAATACGCCCCGCGCCGGCCCGGCGACATCATGACCATGGTCGCCGACACCAGCCGCATCCGCAGCCTGCTCGACTGGCAGCCGCAATACGACGACCTCGAGACCATCGCGGCCCATGCGCTGGCCTGGGAGGACAAGCTGTTCCGCGAGCGCCACGGCGAGCTTCGCCACGCCGCCTCCGCCTAGAATCATCCCAAGCGCAAGCCCTTAATTGGGCTTGAAAAACCCGGCTTGACCGGGCACAGAGGCCCATCGATCCCTGACGCGCGGGCAGGCTTTGTCCTGCGCCGTCAATGGACACCGGATGGCCCAGTTTCCAAAGAAAATCACCGACGATCCCTACGCGGCAGCGGTCCTGATTCGCCGCCTGATCACGGAACAGGGAATCGTCTACTGGCGACGCTACCTCGTCGCCTTCGCGCTGATGGCGCTCGCGGCCGGTTCGACCGCTGCTGCGACCTACGTCCTCGGCCAGGTCATCAACCAGGCCTATGTCGACAAGAACATCCCGGGCATCGCGATGTTCTCGGCCATCACGGTCGCTCTGCTGTTCGTCAAGGGTGTGGCAACCTACGGCCACATGGTGATCCTGACCAAGATCAGCAACGCGATCCTCGCCACCAACCAGCGCCAGCTGTTCGCAAAATTGATGCGCGAAAGCGTCGGCTTCTTCTCCGAGCGGCACTCCTCTGAATTCCTCGCGCGGCTGACCGCCGGCGCCAAGTCGATCACCGACGTGCTCAACATGCTGGTCAACGCCATCGGGCGCGATCTCTTGATGCTGCTCGCCATGATCGGGGTGATGGTCTGGCAGGACCCGCTGATGTCCTTCATCGGCCTCGTCGCGGTGCCGCCGGCGATGCTGGTGCTGCGCAAGCTGGTCAAGCGCATCAAGGGCCTCGCCTTCAACCAGTTCACCGGCACCGCCGACATCATGGAGACGATGCAGGAATCGCTGCAGGGCATCCGCACCGTCAAGGCGTTCACGCTCGAAGAGACCATGCAGAAGCGCATCGACGAGAACATCGCGGTCGTCGAGCGCAACGCCAACAAGATGGCCCGCGTCGCCAACCGCTCCAACCCGCTGATGGAGATGCTGGGCGGTTTCGCCGTCGCGGGCTGCCTGATGTATGGCGGCTATGCCGTGGTCGCGCTCAACGCCACGCCCGGCGCGTTCTTCTCCTTCATGACCGCATTCCTGATGGCGACCGAACCGGCCAAGCGGCTGGCCCGGCTCAACATCGATCTCAACAGCCAGCTGGTCGGCGCCCGCATGCTGCTCGAGGTCGTCGACAGCCCCGCGAGCGAGCAGTCCGACGATGACAAGCCGGCGCTGAAGCTGAAAGATGCCCGCATCGAGCTGCGCGACGTCAGCTTCTCCTACCGCTCGGGCGAGACCGTGCTCAACCGCATGAGCTTCGTCGCCGAGCCCGGCAAGGTGACTGCGCTGGTCGGCCCCTCCGGCGGCGGCAAGTCGACGGTGCTGGGGCTGCTCCTGCGCTTCTACGAGGTGACGCAGGGCGACATCGTGATCGACGGCCAGTCGATCTCGTCGGTCTCGCGCAAATCGTTGCGCGCCCAGACCGCCTATGTCGGCCAGGACGTCTACCTGTTCCGCGACACCATTCGCAACAACATCGCCTTCGGCAAGCCGGGCGCCAGCGAGGACGAGATCGTCGAGGCGGCGAAGGCGGCTTGCGCGCACGACTTCATCACGGGCTTTCCGCTCGGCTACGACACGCCCGTCGGCGAGCACGGCACCCAGCTCTCGGGCGGACAGCGCCAGCGCATTGCGGTTGCGCGCGCGCTGCTCAAGAACGCGCCGATCATCCTCTTGGACGAAGCCACCGCAGCCCTCGATTCCGAATCCGAGCGGCAGGTGCAGGAGGCGATCGAGCATCTCTGCCAGAACCGCACCACCATCGTGATCGCGCACCGCCTGCACACCATCATGCACGCAGACAGCATCCTGGTGATCGAAGGCGGCGAGATCGTCGAGCAGGGCGGCCATGACGAGCTGCTCCGTCGCGGCGGCCGCTATGCCTCGTTCTTCCGCCTGCAACATCACGACGCCGGCGCTCTGGCGCCGATCAGCGCAACCGCATAGAGTTCGTTTCACCTCAAGAGCAGCGAGACCCGCATGAACGCCGCCTCCTACGTCATCCCGCTTCCGCCCCAGGCTTCGCTTCCCGTCGTCGGCGAGAGCGGCCGTTATCCGGTGCGCCGCATCTGGTGCGTCGGCCGCAACTATCTCGAGCACATTCGCGAGATGGGCAATGACGAGCGCGCCCCGCCGTTTTTCTTCGCCAAGCATGCCGACATGCTGGTGCCCGACGGCGCCACCATTCCCTATCCGCCTCTGACCAAGGATCTGCATCACGAGGTCGAGCTTGTCGTCGCGATGAAGAGCGGTGGACTGAACATTTCCGCCGACAAGGCTCTGGACCATGTCTACGGCTACGCCGTCGGCATCGACCTCACCCGGCGCGACCTCCAGATCGCCTCGCGCAAGAAGGAGCGCCCGTGGGAGATCGGCAAGTCGTTCGACTATTCGGCGCCCTGCTCCGCGCTGCAGCCGGCCTCGAAGATCGGCCATCCCTCCAAGGGCAAGATCTGGCTGACGGTCAACGGCAAGGAAGCGCAGAAGGGCGACCTCACCGAATTGATCTGGAACGTGCCCGAGATCATCTGGCAGCTCTCCCAGCAGGTGAAGCTCGCCGCCGGTGACATCATCATGACCGGCACGCCCGCCGGCGTGTCGCAGCTCCAGCCTGGCGACAAGCTCGAATGCGGCGTCGACGGCATCGGCACGCTGAAGGTCAGCATCGGCCAGCCGGAATAAGGCTCGCTGCAGCTCGAACTCAAAAGGCCCCGGAATGGGGCCTTTTGCATGTCGATCGTGCAGGCGGTCGAGCTACCAGGCCTTCACCGGCCGATTGGCGTGGCTCGCCTGCGGCACACCGCGATTGAGCGACATGTGCGAATGCACGCACAGCCAGCCATCGCCGTTCCTCGAAAACACCATCGTCGCGCGGCCCGGGCGCGCGAACGTGCTGCCATCGGGATGATAGCCCGTGCTCGTCCACGGCGCGACGACGGTTGCCATCATACCGTCCGGTGATGCCAGAACGGAGGTCTGATCGAGGACGAAACGGAAGTCGGTCGTCTTCGGCCAGACATTGTCCCATTGGGATTTGATCCATTGATCGAGGCCGGGGATGACGTCGCTATGAGTGCCGAAGGCGAGCACGTCCGGATGGAAGAGCGGCCGCGCCGAGGCGTAATCGACCTCGCGGACATAACCCGCGAAGGTGTCCAGCCATCGGCGGAAGAACTGCGTGATCTCAGCGTTCGCGGTCGGCAAAGGGGCCATCACCTGCTCCGATTCGGCAACAATCGCGGCGATCTTTGTTGCCACGTGCCGGACTATCCAGCAAGATTTGCGCTCCGGGATCACTCGATCGCGTCAAGGTAACGTCACAGCCGGGCTCGATGCTTCGACATCGGCCGGCTCCATCGTATGGAGCCAGATTCATGAACCGCGTCCTTCTGCTCGCAGCCTCCCTCCTCCTCACCAACAGCGCGGCCGGCGCACAGTCCAGTCAACCCTATGCCGGCCTCGAGAAGCGCCCCATCAAGGCGCTGTCACAGCAACAAATCGACGATCTCCGCGCCGGACGCGGGATGGGCCTGGCTCTTGCTGCGGAGCTCAATGGATATCCCGGTCCCAGCCACGTACTCGAGCTCAGTGATCGTCTCGGCCTGACCGCCGATCAGCGCGCCGAGGTTCAACGGCTGTTCGACGCCATGAAACAGGAAGCCGTTCCGCTGGGTAACAAGCTCGTCGAGCAAGAGAGAGCGCTGGAACACCTCTTCTCGTCCCGTGCGATCACATCGGAAGCGCTCAAGACCAGCATCGGGGCCATTGCCGAAACTCAGGGGCAGCTCCGCGAGAGCCACCTCAAATACCACCTGTCAACCGCTGCCTTGCTCGATCAGAGCCAGATGCAGCGGTATGCAGAGTTACGAGGCTATCAGCGTCCCGACGGCTCCGCAGGGCACAAGCACAAGCACCATCACTAGACAATGCCGACCGAGATCAGACAATCGCGCCAGGGCGGATCGAGATGAGGCATGGCGGACCAAGCTTCGCTGATCCGCGCCCCGTGCATTTGCCTCAATTCAGTGCCGAATACACGATCAGCCCGAGGATCAGCGCCGTCAGCGAGTATTTCAGCGTGTAGTAGACGTTGCGGTTCCACTCCTTCACCTTGCGGCTGGCGAGGTGGATTTCGTAGAGCTTGCCGAACACCTTGTTGAGCACGCCGACGTGCTCACCATCGACATTCTGCGTCGCCGACGCCTTGACGATGTGATGGCTGACCCAGCGGTTGATCGCGGTCATGAAGCCGTACTTCATCGGGCGCTCGACGTCGCAGAACAGGATGATGCGGTTGACGTCGGTCGCATTCTCGGCACTGTGGATGAAGGTCTCGTCGAACATGAAGGCCTCGCCATCGCGCCAGACGCATTCGACGCCATCGACGAGGATCCGGCACTTGTTCGAGTTCGGCGTGACCAGGCCGAGGTGATAGCGCAGAGAGCCGGCGAAGGGATCACGGTGAGCGCCGAGCTTGCCGCCGGGCGGCAGTATCGCGAACATCGCGCCATGCACGCTCGGGATCGATTTGAGCAGCTCCACCGTCTTCGGGCACAGCGTGTTCGCCGACGGCAGAAAGTCGTCGTACCATTTCAGGTAAAACCGCTTCCAGCCGCTCTTGAAGAACGAGTAGAAGCCCCAGTCGTTGTTCTTCGCCGCCGCGCGGATAAAACCTTCATCGAACAGGCGCACGGCTTCGTCGCGGATGGTCTCCCAGTTCTCGCTGAGGAGCTTCAGCTCCGGAAACTGATCGACCGAGATCACCGGCTTGTTCGGCACCGCCGAGCCCGCATACATCAGCACATTATAAGGTGCGAGATAGGTCGAGTGATCGCCAAGCTGGCGCGCGAAGCGCAGCCGCTCCTTGCCGCGGAAGTGGACGTAAATCGTCGAAGCCGCAAGCACGTACAAAATGACGAGCTGCGGCGCAAAAAGCTGTTTCAACATTTCCCCAATCCCCAAGTGACCCAGCCGGGGTGTCGTGTAGGCCGACCCGGCCGGAGCGGCAAGATATTCACCGCTGGGTTGCAATCACGCCGGGGAGAGCAAGGGGATGGACTGGGGTCCAAACTGGCCGAAACGAGCCGAATCAAGCCCGCGACAGCGCCTGCAGGCCCTTGAAGGTCAGGCGCTTAGGGTCGGTGACGCCGGCGAGATAGAGGCGGCGGATGAAGGCGATGACGGCGTCGCGGTCGCAATCGGTCAGCGCGACGACGGCGTCGACCGCTATTCTCTGGGCTTCCATTGGGCTCACCTCGGCCTTGCGAGTAACCCCGGCCGAGACAGGGTAGGACTCATCCGTTAAATCGGCGTTAACCGTTCCGGAACCATCGCCGATTCAGCCGCCCCGCCGTATACGCGAAAACGCGCATTGCGGAGGCATGAAGCGGCTCAGCGCGCCTTGATGCTCTGCTTCAGCAGCGCAAACTGCTTCTTCAGCCGGGGCACGGCGAAGTCGGTGAAGGCGCGCACCTTGGGCAGCGAAAGCCGGCCCTGCGGGCAGATCAGATGCGCCGGCATCTCCGGATCCTCGTCGTCCGCCAGCACGATCTCGAGCTCGCGGCGCGCGACCTGCTCGGCCACTTGATACGAATACATCCGCGCCACGCCGCGCCCGGCCACAGTGGAGGCCACTGCCGCATAGGTGCTGTTGACGACGAGCCGCGGGGTGAACTGCACGGTGCGCGGTGCCGATGAGCCCCGCTGCGGCGCAAAGGTCCAGGAATTGGGCAGATGCGCCATCGCGACGATCTGGTGTTTGGCGAGATCGCCCGGCTCGGTGATGCGCGGATGCTGTTTCAGGTAGCGGGGAGCTGCCACCACGACGCGGCTGATCCCGCCGACCCGCATCGCCACCATCGCCGAATCCGCCAGCGGACCGATGCGAAGCGCGATATCGACGCCTTCCTCGATCAGATTGACGGCACGGTCGAACAGCAGGAGTTTTGCCGACACGGTCGGATAGGCGTCGAGAAACGCGTCGAGGATCGGCCGCAGTACCATCTCGCCCGAGACCACCGAAGCAGTGATCGTGAGCAGACCACGCGGAGCCGTGCGCGGTCCGGCCGCGATGGCCTCGGCCTCCTCCAGATCGGTGAGCACGCGGCGGCAGATCGCGACATAACGCTCGCCTTCCTCGCTCAGCTTGATCGAACGTGTCGTCCGGTGCAGCAGCTCGGCGCCGACCCGATGCTCCAGAAAGGCGATGGCGCGGCTCACCGCCGCCGGCGAGCGGCCGAGCTTGCGTCCTGCGGCAGCCAAACTGCCCTCGTCCACCGCAAGGACAAACACCTTCATCGCGTCCAAACGATCCATGCGCTCGCCGCACCCCCCTGAGATTTCGGCTGAAAGCTAGGCGTTTGCGCCGGCTGCGACAACCTCCGCAAAGATCGATCCGGCATTCGTTCGCGCCGCGAAAGAGTGTCTGCCGGGCAGCGGATATTCGCAAGCAAGCCGCCGCAGCGTACCTCAACGCCCAAGCCAGCCGCCGCTGGCGCAGGTTTTCAAGCCAACAACAGGAGCCCGTCATGGGTATCGAGCAGAAGGTCGCCATCATCACCGGTGCATCGCAGGGTATCGGCGCCGCCCTGGTCCAGGGTTTTCGCGACCGCAACTATCGCGTCGCCGCAACGGCGCGCTCCATCAAGCCGTCGGGTGACGACGACGTCCTCGCCGTTGCAGGCGACATCGCCGACCGGTCCACCGCAGAGCGCGTGGTGTCGCAAGCGATCGCCCGCTTCGGCCGGATCGACACGCTGGTCAACAACGCGGGCATCTTCGTCGCAAAACCGTTCACGCAGTACACGGCCAAGGACTATGCCGCAGTGATGGGCACCAATGTCGCGGGCTTCTTCAACATCACGCAGCTCGCCATCGCCGAAATGGAGAAGCAGGGGTCTGGCCACCTCGTCCAGATCACGACGACGCTGGTCGATCAGGCCAATTCGAATGTGCCCTCGGTGCTGGCCTCGCTGAGCAAGGGCGGGCTGAACGCCGCGACCAAGTCGCTCGCGATCGAATACGCCAGGCGCGGCATCCGCGTGAATGCGGTGTCGCCCGGCATCATCAAGTCGCCGATGCATCCGGTCGCGACGCACGCGCAGCTCGACGCGCTGCACCCGGTCGGCCACATGGGCGAGATGTCCGACATCGTCGATGCCGTGCTCTATCTCGAACGTGCCTCCTTCGTCACCGGCGAGATCCTGCATGTCGACGGCGGCCAGAGCGCCGGCCACTGAGCGGAGGAGAACGACAATGCCCATCGTCACCATTCAAGTGACCCGCGAGGGAACGGCGCCGGGTGCGGCGTCGCTCACGGCGGAGGAGAAGGCCGCACTGATCAAGGGCTCGAGCGAGCTGCTGCGCGATGTGCTCGGCAAGCCGCTCGAGTCCACCTTCGTCGTGATCGAGGAAGTCGACACCGACAATTGGGGCTGGGGCGGCGTGCCCGTGCAGGAATTCCGCCGCCGCGCCACCCAGACAGGATGATCTGCACGCCGTCGCGCGCAAGAGGATGACATGATCTCGGCGCGATCGTCGGCCCGCTCGTCACCGGCCATCTCGGCGAGGATCTATGCGCAAAGCGGCGGAGACTGTCTCGTCCTGTTCTGCCTCGGTGGCGGTGCGGTGGTACTGGCACTGGCAATCGATCTCGGCGGCGCCCTGATCGTCCCGCGCAGATCCTGAGCGGGATGATGGCAGGCGAGCTGCATCAACTGGCACTGGGCTTTGTCATGCTTTGAGCAAGCGACCTCAGCAACTCCGTTTGCTTCAGGACCAACTCACATTGCTTTCGCGCATGCGTGCCCGACAGCTCAACCAACTCCGCCAGCGTTTTTGCACGGCCTAGCTCCCGCGCATACTCCAAGGTCGCGCCCGCATTGACCTTCATCAGTTCGAGCACGACGGTGCGACACTCGGCTGCCGTCCCAATCGCGTCGATGAGATCGCTTTCCGCGACGGCGGCTTCATTGGCCTCTGAACTCACACTGGCCAGCCGTGACTTTGCGAGGTCGTTGGCGTAGTTGAGCGTAGCGCTCATGCCGTCCAAAGCGCGGGCTTGATACTCCTTGACCATGTCCACGATGAGATCAGTGGTGGTGCTGCTCGGAGGTTCAGGTGTTGCAACGATGACGCTGGCCGCTTCTTGTACCGGAACAGTCATCGGAGCAGGCGCTTCCTGCGCGATCTGCGGCGCATCCTGGGGGAAGACGACCACTGGGCCCGGCGGCATGGCCAAGCCCTCGTCGACCGCACGGCTCACTTCCGCCGCCAGTTCCAGCAGCGAGCGACGCCCGGTGCGTGCAACGTCAGCAGGCAGCTTTGAGCGCGCCTTTCCCATAATCATCCGACTCCTCGGCCAAGTGCGCCGCGATCCAACCCCACAAACTTTCAATTTCGTCCGAAGCTTTGCCCGCCGGTGCGAACTCCGTCACGCCCAACCCTGCTCCGAGTGCATCCTGGTGATCGTTACGCTGCGCAATAAACGGGAGTGCAAGCACGCCGAGCGAGCTTAGCGATGTGGCAGCTTCGCTCAGCCGGCACCCTCGGGTCGGTGTCTGATTGAGGATGAAGGCAAATCGGCGGTTGAGCCTGCGAATAGCGATCAGTGTGGGAATTGCGGCTTCGATGTCGGCCGGGCTCGGGCGCGCCGGGATGAGACAGAGATCGGCGCAGGCGATGACGCGCAGCGCCAGGCTGTTGGTCGTGGCAGCTGTGTCGATGATGGCAAGCCAAACGCCTTCGGCCTTCAGCCGCGCGATCAACGGTTCGATCTCGGCAGGATCGGCAACGCGCTCGACGCGGGGATAGGGATGATCGCGGCGCTCTTTCCATTTCGAGATCGTACCTTGCGCGTCCGCCTCAATGAGAACGACGCGCTCAGCGCGCTCCATTGCTGCCACCGCCAGTCCAACGGACAGCGTACTCTTGCCGCTTCCGCCTTTTTGCGTGACTAGGGCAAGGACGTGCATGTCCCGCGCTCCCCTTAAGACGGCAACGACGCGGAACTCAGACGTTGTCGGAACTAAACTTCTTGCAGCGCAAAAATACTACCGCAAGTCGCGATTCGTCTCAAGCGAACGCGAGGCTATCCCGGTATCCTAAGTGTCAAGATCAGGAATACTGCATCACGCCATCGTCGATCCGACCGAAGCGCAACGAGACGACGTCGAGCGCGTAGTTCTGGTGGAGCCGCCACGGACGTTTCGAGCCCTGCTTCGGCATTTTGGCGATCGAGCGCTGCACGTAGCCCGAGGTAAAATCGAGCGAAGGCTCCGCGGTGATGGTGGGATCGTCATTGTGCGGCATGCACTGGCGGAAATTGTGCCGGTCCATGTAATTGATGAGGCGACAGACATATTCGCAGGTGAGGTCGCATTTCAGCGTCCAGGACGCGTTGGTGTAGCCGAAGGCCGAGGCCATGTTCGGCACGTCGGCATACATCATGCCCTTGTAGGTCAGCGTGTTGGCGAAATCGACGGAGCGGCCGTCGACGCTGACCTCGAGGCCACCGGCGACCTGGAGCACCAGCCCGGTCGCCGTCACGATGATGTCGGCCGCCAGCTCGCGGCCGTCCTTCAGGCGGATGCCGTCATGCGTGAAGGTGTCGATCTCGCTGGTGACGACGCTGGCGCGCTGCTCGCGGATCGCCTTGAAGAGGTCGCCATCGGGCACGAGGCACAGCCGCTGGTCCCAGGGATTGTAGCGCGGCGTGAAGTGGGTCGCGACGTCGTAGTCCGGGCCGAGCGCCATCTGCACGCCCTTGAGGATGAGATCCTTCACCTTCGCCGGCCTGCGCCGGCTGAGCTGGAAGAAGAACATCCCCCACATCACGTTGCGCCAGCGGATCAGGTGATAGGCGAACCTCGCCGGCAGGTTGCGGCGCAGCTTGTTGGCGACTGGATCCTGCGCCGGCCGCGACACCACATAGGTCGGCGAGCGCTGCAGCATGGTGACCTGCGCCGCCTTCTTGGCGAGCTCCGGCACCAGCGTCACCGCTGTCGCGCCCGAGCCGATCACGACGACACGTTTGCCCGCGTAGTCGATGTCCTCGGTCCATTTCTGCGGATGCACGATGCGGCCGGCGAAATCAGCGGCGCCCTTGAACTCCGGCGTGTAGCCCGCCTCGTATTTGTAATAGCCCGAGCACATAAACAGGAAGTTGCAGGTGAAGCGCACCACCTCGGTCGCGCCCTCGCTCGTGATGTGCTCGGCTTCGACGGTCCAACGAGCATCCGGCGTCGACCACGCCGCGCGCTTGACGCGGTGGTGGAAGCGGATGTGCTTGTCGATGCCGTTCTCGCTAGCAGTCTCGCGCACATAGTTCAGGATCTGCGGCCCGTCGGCGATCGCCTTCGGATCGGTCCACGGCTTGAACGAATAGCCGAGGGTGAACATGTCGCTGTCGGAGCGGATGCCGGGATAGCGGAAGAGGTCCCAAGTGCCGCCGATGCAATCGCGTCTCTCGAGGATGACGTAGCTCTTGGCCGGACACTTGGTCTGCAGATGATAGCCGGCGCCGATGCCTGATAGCCCGGCGCCGACGATCAGCACGTCGAAATGTTCTTGTTGCATGGTTTCCTCCGCCGGCGCGGATTGTCCGCCTGCCGCTGCTGGCCGTCAATCGGCAATCAACGTGCCGCAACTGCAAAGCGAGTTGAATTCCATGCCCCGAAACAACAAAGCCCCGGATCGCTCCGGGGCTTTGCGTCGATGGTTGGTCGAACCGGCGGATCAATACCGGTAATGATCGCTCTTGTACGGGCCTTCCGGCTTCACGCCGATATAGTCGGCCTGGTCCTTGCGGAGCTCGGTGAGCTTGACGCCGATCTTGGAGAGGTGCAGGCGGGCGACCTTCTCGTCGAGCGTCTTGGGCAGCACGTAGACCTTCTTCTCGTACTTGCCGTCCTTGTTGTTGGCGAACAGCTCGATCTGCGCCAGCGTCTGGTTGGTGAAGGACGCCGACATCACGAAGGACGGATGGCCCATCGCGTTGCCGAGGTTCACGAGGCGGCCCTCCGACAGCAGGATGATGCGGTGCTTGTCGGGGAACTCGATCTCGTCGACCTGCGGCTTGATGTTGGTCCACTTCAGATTGCGCAGAGACGCGATCTGGATCTCGTTGTCGAAGTGGCCGATGTTGCAGACGATGGCGCGATCCTTCATCGCGCGCATGTGCTCGATGGTGATGATGTCCTTGTTGCCGGTGGCGGTGACGAAGATGTCGGCCCGCGGCGCGGCGTCTTCCATGGTCACGACCTCGTAGCCTTCCATCGCCGCCTGCAGCGCGCAGATCGGATCGACCTCGGAGACCATGACGCGGCAGCCGGCCTGGCGCAGCGAGGCGGCCGAGCCCTTGCCGACGTCGCCGAAGCCGGCGACCATCGCGACCTTGCCCGACAGCATCACGTCGGTGCCGCGGCGGATGCCGTCGACCAGCGATTCACGGCAGCCATAGAGGTTGTCGAACTTCGACTTGGTGACGCTGTCGTTGACGTTGATGGCCGGCCACAGCAGCGTGCCTGCCTTCTGCATGTCATAGAGACGATGCACGCCCGTCGTGGTCTCCTCGGAAACGCCCTTGATGCTGTTGGCGATCCCGGCGAAGTAGCCCTTCGGCTTTTCCTTGAGCTGCTTCTTCAGAAGCGCGAAGAACACTTCCTCTTCCTCGGAGCCGGGCTTGTCGAGGAAGGCGGTGTCGCCGTTCTCGGCGCGCAGACCGAGATGGACATACATGGTGGCGTCGCCGCCGTCATCGAGGATCATGTTCGGGTGACCGCCGCCGTGCCAGTCGAACAGCTTGGCGGTGTAGTCCCAGTACTCGGTCAGCGTCTCGCCCTTGACGGCAAAGACGGGAATGCCGGCGGCGGCGATCGCAGCGGCAGCGTGATCCTGCGTCGAATAGATGTTGCAGGAGACCCAGCGGATGTCGGCGCCGAGCGCGGCGAGCGTCTCGATCAACACGCCGGTCTGGATCGTCATGTGCAGCGAGCCGGCGATGCGCGCGCCCTTCAGCGGCTGCTTCGGGCCGTACTCCTCGCGGGTGGCCATCAGGCCGGGCATCTCGGTCTCGGCGAGCGAGAGCTCCTTGCGGCCGAAATCGGCGAGCGAAATGTCCTTGACGATGTAATCGGTGAAGCCGGGCTTCGCGTTCATGTCTGTTTCCTAATCAGTGAGGCTGGCGTGTCAGTAGCAAGGCAAGCTGAACGCTATGTGGCACCATTCTCCCTCTCCCCGTTCTTACGGGGAGAGGGCCGGGGTGAGGGGCTCTATCCAAGCACCGAGCTTGCGGAGAGTCCCCCTCACCCGCCGCTTCGCGGCGACCTCTCCCCGCAAGCGGGGCGAGGTAAGAGCGTTAGAGCGCGCGCTTGAGCTGCTCGACGAGATCGGTCTTCTCCCAGGAGAAGCCGCCCTCGTTGTCGGGCGTGCGGCCGAAATGGCCGTAGGCCGAGGTGCGCGCGTAGATCGGCCGGTTGAGATCGAGATGAGTGCGGATGCCGCGCGGGGTGAGGTCCATCGCCTTGGCGGCGGCCTTCTCGAGCTGGTCTTCCGAAACCTTACCGGTGCCGTGGGTGTCGATGTAGATCGACAGCGGGCGCGCCACGCCGATGGCGTAGGCGAGCTGCAGCGTGCAGCGGTCGGCAAGACCGGCGGCGACGATGTTCTTGGCGACGTAGCGCGCGGCATAGGCCGCGGAGCGGTCGACCTTGGTCGGATCCTTGCCGGAGAACGCGCCGCCGCCATGCGGGGCCGCGCCGCCATAGGTGTCGACGATGATCTTGCGGCCGGTCAGGCCGGAATCGCCGTCGGGACCGCCGATGTAGAACTTGCCGGTGGGGTTGATGTGCCAGATCGTCTTCGGCGTGATCCAGTCTTTCGGCAGCGCCTCGCGCACATAGGGCTCGACGATGTCACGAATCTGCTTGGACGAGATGTCCTCGACCAGGTGCTGGTGGGAGACCACGATCTCGCGCACGCCGACCGGCTTGCCGTTCTCGTACTGCACGGTCACCTGGCTCTTGGAGTCCGGACCCAGCACCTTTTCCTTGCCGGAGTGACGGGCTTCGGAGATGAGGCGGAGGATCTTGTGGGCGTAGAAGATCGGCGCCGGCATCAGATCGGGCGTCTCGTTGGTGGCGTAGCCGAACATGATGCCTTGGTCGCCCGCGCCTTCTTCCTTGACCTCGCCCGGCTGCAGCGCATCGACGCCCTGGGCGATGTCAGCCGATTGCGGGTGCAGGAGGATCTCGATGTCGCAGGTCTTCCAGTGGAAGCCTTCCTGCTCGTAGCCGATGTCCTTGATCGCGCCGCGCACGACGCCCTCGATCTGCTCGTTGGTCACCGACTTCGGGCCGCGGGTCTCGCCGGCGATCACCACCTTGTTGGTGGTCGCGAGCGTCTCGCAGGCTGCGCGGATCTGCCAGGGGTCGATGCCCGCCTTCGGCCCTTCACGGTAGAACAGGTCGACGATCTCATCGGAGATCCGGTCACAGACCTTGTCCGGATGGCCCTCGGACACGGACTCGCTGGTGAAGAGATAGGACGCGCGCATCAGTAACCCCTTGTTCCGCCGCTAGCCGGCGGGCGTTTGCGATGTTTACTTTTGATGATGTCAATCACGCCGGCGCGAGATGACGTAGGATTCGTCGAGAAACCAGAGCCCGTTGTACTTCCGCAGCACATCCCTGGCGGCATCCAGAGTGCGGCCGCTTTGAGTCATTTCTGTCAATCGGTCGTCCTCAATCTGAGCGACATACACCGCCGCATTCCACGCTGCAAAGGCCGTCGAGGTTCCGATGGTGCCGGTGACCTCGTTGGGCAGAGCTTCCATATCATACCTGAAGATCGAACGATTGTCCGCGTATGCATTAAAATTTAAGTCGCGGCCCACCGATCCAAGTTCATACTTAACGGCACGCAGTAGCTCATGACGGCTGACTGAGAAAGGGTTTTCTCCCGGCCAGATCGCCTGGATCATTTCCATGCCTGGATCCTGCCCATGGGAGTGGATTCCGATCAGCCTGCCGCCCGGCCGCAGCGCCCGCGCCAGAGGTGCAATGATCCGCTTGGCCCGGAAATTGACCGATGACAGGGCTCGGTAGGGCTGGGATGCGATGACGAGGTCGAAATTGGCCTCAGTCTGGCCCGGCCGCGGAATGGTCGAATCCAGCAGGAACCTGTGGTCCTCGCGATAGAGCACGAGAACGACAGGCCGCTCGTAGAGCGGCATGGCCGTGCGTGAGCTGATCGCAGCGCGCCAGTTCTGCTCCAGAAACGGCCTCAGCTCCGCGATCTGCTGCTCGAACTCGCCCGACGAAGCGCCGCGGAGCGGCACCTCGTGCCAGACGGTGGCAGCGGCTGCAGCAGGCGATGCTGGGGTCAGCCAGGGCGCCTCGGCGTAGAACATGTTGGTGAACACGAACACCGATGCCGGGTGCTCGAAAATGCGGTCCGGCACCTTCTCCAGCGTCAGGCGCAAATCCTCCAGGCTGAGCTCCTTGCCCGCGACGTAGAACGGCATGTGCGGAAAGCGCTGGTGCGTGGCGCGCAGCACCCGCGCCAGCACCGTTCCGTCGCCGACGCCGGCGTCGAACAGACGCAGCGCCGGCGGGCGCGGATGGATGGAGGCAAGCTCGAGCGCGACGCGGTCCGCGATCACCCGCTTTTCGCTGCAGGTGTGGACGAACAGCAGGTATTTCTGACGGTTCTCGAAGAAGCGGAAATTGCCGCGCGGATCGCGCTTCTCGGGCGGCACTTGAAGTCCCCGCGGCGGCGGCACGCCGCCGGCCATTGACGCCGCCATATAGGCCTGGATCCGCTCCAGCGTGTCGATGGTGATGCGCTTTCCCTCGCGCAGGCGGTGCACCAGCTTCCCATCGTTCACCGCACGCCGGCCGAACGTCGATTCCGCCATGTCCGCCTTGCGGCAGAAGTCGGTGATCTGGCTCAGTATTTCGTCGTTCTTCATGAGTGGGAAATCGGTGGGCAGACGGATTGGGACCAATCTCCTAGCAAAATCTGCCCACTGAGGGAATAGCGGATCCAAGCGCCTCCTTCACAGTTTGCTCCGGCCGCGAGCCGCGCCCCACTCTGGCCCCGCCGAGTAACAACTGGCGCTTCTCCTCTGATCGCGTCCTTACCGTGCGCGCCTGCCCGGTCGCCCTGCTCGCCGCGATCCTGTGGTCCGCCGGCGGTCGGGCAGGCACGCACAATCAGCTCGAGCCGAGCTGCACGGCGGACACGACGCCGGCGGACAAGATGATCAATGCCTGCGAAGGAATCATCGCGTGGGAGGTGCAGGGGCACGGCCCGCCGAGCGGCACGAGCTCAATCGCGGCAAAGCCAGGCGCGGCAAGGTGATCTCGACCACGAAGAACAAGCACGTGCCCATGGTCGAACTCCTCTCTGTTAAGTCTATCTGGCGGAGAAAGTGACTCGTGCCCGGACGCAGCGCAGCGCTTCTCAGCGGTGCGCTGCAGAGCTGAGGCCTATAGCTCCGCGCAGCAAGTCGAGCAGCATGGATCCCGGCTCTGCGCAGCAACGCTGGAGCGTTGCTGCGCGTCCGGGACACGGGTGAGCCTTAACGGCGGAGCCTTACTGCCCCCACACTTCCTTCGCGATCTCGACCGCGAGGCTGAGCTTGGCCCACTGCTCCTCCTCGGAGAGGATGTTGCCCTCTTCCGTCGAGGCAAAGCCGCATTGCGGCGACAGCGCGAGCTGCTCCAGCGGGGCGAACTTGGCGGCTTCTTCCAGGCGGCGCTTGATGTCGTCCTTCTTCTCGAGCTCGCCGAACTTCGAGGTGATGACGCCGACCACGACGACCTTGTTGCCCTTGGGCAGGAAGCGCAGCGGCTCGAAGCCGCCGGCCCGGTCGCTGTCGTACTCCAGGAAGTAGCCGTCGTAATTGGTGCCGGCGAGCATGGTCTCGGCCACCGGCTCGTAGCCACCCGAAGAAATCCAGGTCGAACGGAAATTGCCGCGGCAGACGTGGGTCGTCACCACCATGTCGGCCGGCTTCTCCGCCAGCGCGTAGTTGATGATGCGCGCATAGATCTGTTGCAGCCCATCTGGATTATCGCCGCGCTCGCGTGCCTTCTGCAATTCGTCCTGCGAGCAGAGATAGGCCCAGACGGTGTCGTCGAACTGGAGATAGCGGCAGCCGGCGTCGTAGAACGCCTTCACGGCCTTGCAGTAGGTCTTGCCGAGATCTTCGTAGAAGGCGTCGAGATCGGGATAAACCTCCTTGGAGATCGACTTGCGCCCGCCGCGGAAGTGGAGCACCGCCGGCGAGGGAATCGTCATCTTGGCGGTGACGTGGGCCTGGTCCGCGACCTTCTTCAGAAAGCGGAAGTGGTCCAGCATCGGGTGGCTGTCGGGAAAGTCGAGCTTGCCGATGACGCGGACCGCATCGTGACGGGTCTGCACGCCCGTGAACTGGATGCCGGTGTCGGGGTGAAACAGCTCGCAGCCGGTGAGCTTGGCCAGGAAGTCGAAATGCCACCAGGAGCGGCGGAATTCGCCGTCGGTCGCGAGCTTCAGCCCGATCGAGGCCTGCTTGTGCACGACCTTCTCGATCTCCGCGTCCTCGATCTTGCGCAGATCGTCGGCCGAGATCTCGCCCTTTTCCAGCCGGCTACGGGCTTCCTTGATCTTGGGCGGACGCAGGAGGCTGCCGACCTCGTCGGCGCGGAAGGGGGCTTTGGTTCGCTGCATGTGTCACTCCCTGGACATCTTAGTGGGCCGCCGCCCCGGCCACGCCGAGATGGCGCTCCAGGACAGAGGGGTCGGTCTTCAGCGCGGCGCTCGGAGCGTCGTGGACGATCGTTCCGCGCTCCAATATCACAACGCGATCGGCGAGCCCCAAGATCTTTTGGGCATTCTGCTCGACGATGATCGAGCAGATACCTCCGGACCGGGTGATGGTCCCGATCGCCTTCAAGAGTTCCTCGACGATGATGGGCGCAAGGCCCTCGGTCGGCTCGTCCAGCAGCAGGATTTTCGGATTGAGGGTAAGTGCGCGGCCGATCGCCAGCATCTGCTGCTCGCCGCCGGAGAGTTGGTTGCCGAAATTGCTCCGTCGCTCCTTCAGCCGCGGGAACATCTGGTAGACCTTCTCGACCGTCCAGGGACCGGGCTGCGCTACGGCGGTCATGTTCTCTTCCACCGTCAGCGAGCGGAAGATGTTACGCTCCTGCGGCACCCAGCCGATGCCGGCGCGCGCCCGCTCGTCGGGCCGCATCGCCGTGACATCGGTGCCGGCCAGCGCAATGGAGCCTGCGAAGCGGCGCGTGACGCCGACGATGGAGTTGATCAGCGTGGTCTTGCCGGTGCCGTTGCGCCCGAGCAGCGCCAGCACCTGTCCTTCGGCGAGACGGAGCGTCATCTTCGGCAGCACCACCGCCTCGCCGTAGCCGGCGCGAAGCGAATCGATCGCGAGCAGGTCAGACATCGACCGCCTCCTCGCCGAGATAGACCGCCTTCACCTGCGGATCGCGCGCGACCTCTTCGGGCGGGCCTTCGGTCAGCAGCGCGCCCGAGACCAGCACCGAGATGCGATCAGCAAAGGAGAACACGAGGTCCATGTCGTGCTCGATCAGGAGCACGGTGACGTCCCGCGGCAGGCTGCCCACAACGGCGAGAATGTCGTGGCGCTCGCTCTCGGGCACGCCGGCGGCGGGCTCGTCGAGAAGCAGCACGCGCGGCTTGGCCGCAATGGCCACCGCGATCTCGAGCAGGCGCTGCTTGCCGTAGGGCAGCGTCACGGTCTCTTCGTTCATGACGTCGAGCAGATGGAAGCGGGAGAGCAGATCGGCGGTCTCGCCATTGACGTCGTTGCGCGTGCCCATCCGTCGCCACCAGTCGCCGCCATGGCCGAGGCGCTCGGAGACCGCGAGCCCGATGGTCTCGAGCGGCGTGAGATCAGGATAGAGCTGATTGATCTGGAAGGTGCGCGACAGTCCGCGCAGCACGCGCTTGTGCACCGGCAGATCGGTGATGTCCTGACCTTCGAGCAGGATGCGGCCCGAGTTCGGCTTCAGCACGCCCGTGAGCTGGTTGATGACCGTGGTCTTGCCGGCACCGTTCGGGCCGATCAGCGCGTGGCGGGCGCCCTGCTCGACCTTCAAGGACAGATCGCGGGTGACGCGGAGGCCGCCGAACTGCTTCTCGAGATTTTGGGTTTCGAGCGCGATGGTCATGAATCGCTCTCCGGCACGGCAACGATCGCATTGCGCCCCGCAATCCGCCCGATGATCAGGTTCGGCACATACAGCACCCAGCGATGCAGGCGCTGGCGGCCGACCAGCACGATCACGACCAGCACGAGGCCGATCCAGAACTGCCAGTATTGCGGCGTGATGGTCGAGAACAATTCCTGGAGCAAGCGGAAGATCACCGCGCCGATCAGCCCGCCATAGAGATAGCCGGTGCCGCCGATGACCAGCACCAGCATCAGGTCCGCGGAGCGCTCCATAGAAAACACGTCCAGCGAGGCGATCGCGGTCGTCTGGGTGAACAGCGCCCCGGCAATGCCGGCATAGAACGCAGCCAGCGTATAGATCGCGACCAGGCGACGGTTGACCGGAATGCCAATGGCGGCGGCCCGGAGGGGATTGTTCTTGATGGCGCGCAGCGACAGGCCGAACGGGGAATGCACGACGCGGCGGGCGAACAGGAACAGCAGGAACAGCACGGCCAGCGAATAGAAGAAGCCGGCCTTGCCGAACATGTCGAACGGGATCTCGCCGAAGATCGGCTGCATCTCGATGCCCTGCAGGCCGTCGGTTCCGCCGGTGATATTGGAGAAGCGCTCGGCGAGCGCTTCCAGCAGCAACGCAATGCCGAGCGTCACCATCAGGCGCGTCAGGTCGACGCCGCGGATCACCAGAAAGCTGGTGGCAAAGCCGAGCACCATGGCGGCAAGGCCGGCGACGATCAGCGCCAGCACGGGCTCCTTGACGATGCCGTGCAGCGCCAGCAGCCCCGCGGCATAGGCGCCGACGCCGAAGAAGGCGGCATGGCCCAGCGAAACGATGCCGGCATAGCCGAGGATGAGATCGAGCGACATCGCGAACAGCGCGAGGCGCAGGATGTCGGTCATGATCAGATAGCGCGAGGGAAATGCGAAGCCGCAGGCCAGCACGATCAGCCAGAAGGCGATTTCGCCGTAGTGCCAGCGCGCCTTGCGCTGGGCATGATGGCCGACGTCGGAAGCAGCGCTCATCGGCGCACTCAACGCGCGGCCGTGCGGCCGAACAGGCCGTTCGGGCGCCAGATCAGGATCACGATCATGATGGTGTAGATCACGAAGGGGCCCATCTTCGGCACGTAATATTTGCCGGCGACGTCGCCGATGCCGAGCAGCAGCGAGGCGAGGAACGGGCCCGTTATCGAGGAGGAGCCGCCGACGGTGACCACGATCAGGAAGTAGATCATGAACTTCAGCGGGAAATACGGATCGAGGCCGAGGATCTCGGCGCTGAGCGCGCCGCCGAGGCCGGCGAGCCCGCAACCGAAGGCAAAGGTGAAGGCGAATACCTGCGGCACGTTGATGCCGAGACCGCTCGCGGCGCGGGGGTCATCGACCGCCGCCCGCAGGCGGCTGCCGAAACGCGTCTTCGCCAGAACCATTTGAAGCGCGATGGTCAGCAGACCGCAGATCACGATGATCATCAGCCGGTAGCGGCCGATACCGACGCCGAACAGATCGAACTGGCCTTGGAGCGCGGCGGGCAAATTGATGAAGACCCGCGAGGATCCCTGGATGTAATCGACGGCTGCCACCGACATGAAGGTCAGTCCGATCGTGAACAGCACCTGGTCGAGATGGCTGCGGGCGTAGAGATGACGGTACAGCGTCCGTTCGAGCGCGATGCCGATTGCAGCCGAGGAGACGAAAGCGAGCGGCAAAGCGGCAAAGAACGGCCAACCCATCCGGTTGACCAGCACCATGCAGATATAGCCGCCGGCCATGGCAAAGGCGCCATGGGCGAGATTGACGAAGTTCATCAGGCCGAGCGTGACCGCGAGCCCGCAGGCGAGCACGAACAGCAGCATGCCGTAAGCGACGCCATCGAACAGGTTGGTGAGGATTGCGGTCATCGGCAGTCGAGGGTCATCTCAAGTGTGGCCAAGGGCCGTGCTGCACTCCCTCTCCCGCTTGCGGGAGAGGGTTGGGGAGAGGGTCTTTCCACTTGGAGGACTCCCGACGAGGAGAGAACCCTCACCCGGCGCTCCGCGCTCACCTCTCCCGCAAGCGGGAGAGGTGAGGAGAGCCCCGGGATGACGCGCTTTCGCGCGTCACTTCTTGGTCTTGCCGAGATCTTTGACAGCCTCGAAGGTCGCGAACTCGACGTTGTAGAGTTCGCCATCCACTTTCTCGACCTTGCGGATGTAGATGTTCTGCACGATGTCGCGGGTCTCGGGGTCGATCGAGATCGGACCGCGCGGGCTCTCCCACTTCTGGCCCTTCATGGCCTCGATCAGCTTGTCGCCGTTGGTGTCGCCACCTGTCTTCTTCAGCGCCTCGTAGATCAGGTGGATGCCGTCATAGCCGCCCACGGCCATGAAGCCCGGACGGTTGCCGAAGGCCTTCTTGTAGGCCGCGACGAAGTCCTTGTTCATCTGCGAGGGGTGCGCCGCGGAATAGAGATGCGCGGTGACCGTGCCGAGCACGGCGTCGCCCATGTTGTTGAGCAAATCGTCGTCGGTGACGTCGCCCGGCCCGATCACCTTGATGCCGGCCTTGTCGAGGCCACGCTCGGCATATTGCTTCATGAAGTTGCCGCCCTGGCCCGCCGGCACGAACACGAAGATCGCGTCCGGCTTTGCGTCCTTCATGCGCTGCAGGAACGGAGCGAAGTCGGGATTCTGCAGCGGCACCTTGACTTCTTCGACCACCTCACCGCCGCCGGCCGTGAAATGCTGCTTGAAGAAGTTGAGCGCGTCATTGCCCGGCGCGTAGTCCGAGGTGAGCGTCGCGACCTTCTTGATGCCGTTCTTCACCGCCCAATCGCCGATGATGGTCGAGGACTGCGCCAGCGTGAAGCTGGTGCGCACGATATAGGGAGAACGTTCGGTGATAATGGAGGTGCCGGCCGCCATCACGACTTCAGGAATCTTGGCCTGGGTGGCCAGCGGCGCGGCGGCGAGCGCGGCCGGCGTCACGCCGAAGCCGGCGATGAAGTTGACCTTGTCGTTGACGATCAGCTCCTGCGCGGCAGTCTTGGTCTTATCCGGGATCGCCGCGTCGTCCTTGACGATGATTTCGATCTTCTTGCCGGCGACGGTGTCGCCCTTCTGCTGCATGTAGAGCTTGATCGCGTTCTCGATCTGCTTGCCGGTCGAGGCCTGGCCGCCGGTCATCGGCAGGATCAGCCCGATCTTGACCGTGTCTTGCGCCTTGGCAGGCGCGACGGCCGCGAGGCCCGCGCTCGCAACGACCGCTGCGGTGCGTAAAAAAATCCTGCGTTCGAACATCAGATGTCCCTCCCCTTCATTCCCTCACCTCTTGTGCGCCGGACCGAGTACCCGGTCCTTGCCGCGCTTCACTCACGGACAAGCCATGCCGTGCGGCCACATGGCGTCCTCTGCAACCCCGTTGTCAATCGAACGTTGGGCGACCATTCGGCGCAAGCCGCGCAATCTGCCTCAACAACGGCGGAGAGCTATTTGTACGATTGTACAAATGAAATGGTCCTGTCAACGAAAAAGCCCTGTGACACTGGGCCGGAGGGCGATGGCTTTGCCAGCCTACGAGGGCCGCACCACACCGGGGATGGAGGATTCAGTCTCTCATTTGCAGAATCCGGACATCTCAAGTGCGTCCGTGGCATTCCCCGTCCTACGATCCGTCCAATGACAAATACCCGGTGTATACCGTATCAACTGCCGCGACCTCATCAAGTGCAAAATATGCCTATTATAATACCTCCTCTGTATACAGCTTTACCTCCCTCGAATAGGCCAATTTTACGTATTGAGAGATATGGTTGCCGCTGACGCCTATGGCGCTCCACCATCCGCGCCCCGTCGGGGGCACGACCAGAGATATTCATGCGTTCTCTCTCGCTTTCGATCGCCGCCGCACTCGCCCTGCTCAATCTCGCAGGCTGCGGGACGGTCAACGAGAAGCTCTCCGCCGGGATGGGCGACTACGTCCCGCAATGGGCCGGCGGCCTGCCCGCCGATGCGCCGCCGCGGCCCGGCACCCCGCAATACGATGCCTACATGAAGGAGCGCGAGCGCAAGCGGCTGATGCCGGCGGCCGATCGCGAGAAGGAAGAACAGGCCCAGAAGGGCGCGACGGGGACAACGTCGTCTGGCGCGGGACGCTGAGGAAGCGAATGGCGAATAGGGAGTAGCGAATAGGGCGCTCTCCCGCTTCCACTCACTATTCGCCACTCTCCATTCGCTAATCCACGAACACCACGGTCTTGCGGCCGTTGAGGATGACGCGGTCGTCGAGATGGTAGCGGATGGCCCGGGCCAGCACGCGGCGCTCAATGTCACGGCCTTTGCGGACCAGATCTTCCGGCGTGTCACGATGGCTGATGCGTTCGACGTCCTGGTCGATGATCGGGCCCTCGTCGAGATCGCGCGTGACGTAATGCGCGGTGGCGCCGATCAGCTTGACGCCGCGCTCATGGGCTTGGTGATAGGGCTTGGCGCCCTTGAAACCCGGCAGGAACGAGTGGTGGATGTTGATGCAGCGCCCCGACAGCTTTGCCGAGAGATCGTCGGACAGGATCTGCATGTAGCGGGCGAGCACCACCAGATCGGTCTTCGTCTTGCCGACGAGGTCCATGATCTGTGTCTCCTGCTCGCGCTTGGTCTCCTTGGTGACGGGCAAATGGTGGAAGGGGATGCCGCCGAAATCGAGCCCGGCATAGACCTCGCGTGGGTGGTTGGAGACGATCGCGGTCGGAATCATCGGCAATTCGCCGGTTCGCCAGCGATAGAGGATGTCGACCAGGCAGTGATCGGACTTCGACACCAGCAGCATCACCTTGCGATGCGCAGCGCGGTCGCGCATCTGCCATTCCATGCCGAAACGCTCGGCGATCGCGGCGAAGCCGGTCTGCAGTGCCGCGAGTTCCACGGCAAGATCGGCCGCTGTGAACACCACCCGCATGAAGAACTTCTTGGTCTCGACGTCGTCGAACTGCTGGGCGTCGAGGATGTTCTGTCCGTTATGAGCAAGAAACGTCGACACCGCCGAGACGATGCCTGGGCGATCCGGACAGGACAGGGTCAGGACATATTGATGGTCGGGCAAGGCTCGGCTCTTGATGAAGGTTTGTGCAGCGGAACGATCCAGCTGATTGCGCCCTGCTCTAGCACCGACCCGCCCTTGCGCCAATCCCAGCCGCGGAGTCAGGATGAACGGACAATTGCGAATTCTCAACGGAGCACAGCCATGGCCGACCGCTTGAACGGCTACCGCATCCTGATCCTGGAAACGCGCGAGGAGGCGCAGTTTTCCAAGCTTCTGGCCGAGCAAGGCGCCGAGGTCGTGCAATGCCCGATGTTCACCATCCATGATGCGCCGGATCCGGCTCCAGTCGAGGCCTGGATCCGCCGCGCCATCGACAAGCCCTTTGACGATCTCGTGCTGATGACCGGCGAAGGCCTGCGCCGCATCATGAAGCTCGCCCGTGCCCGCGGGCTCGACGCCGCCCTTGTCGCGGTGCTCGCCAAAGCGCAAAAATTCACCCGCGGCCCGAAGCCGGGCAAGGCACTGCGCGAGATCGGCCTCGAGGCGCAGCAGACCACGGAGAAGCCGACCACCGAAGGCGTGATCGAGATGCTGGCCAGACTCCACCTGAAGGGGCGGCGCCTCGGTCTCCAGCTCTATCCCGACAAGGATCACAGCGCGCTGACCGGCGCGCTGGCTGCGCAAGGCGCCGACGTCGATACGGTGCTGCCCTACGTCTACGATTCCAAGGCTGCCGATGCCAACATCGTCGCCGCCATTGACGACATGGCAGAGGGACGCATCGACTCGATCGCCCTGACCAATCTCGGCCAGGTCCGCCGGCTGATCGAGATTGCCAAGGCGCGTGGCAGCGAGACGAAGCTGCGCGCAGGTCTCGAACGCACGCTGATCGCATCGGTCGGCCCGGCCGTTTCCGGCGAGCTCGCAGCGCATGGCTTGCGCACGGACGTCTCACCCGCCGACGAAGCCTACTTCATGCGTCCTCTGATCTCGGCCATGGCAACTGCGTTGGCCGACAGGAAAGCGGCCAGCGCAGCGAGGTAAGAGCCGAGCGCGGGGGCGGCCTGCGGCGGCTGCAATTGACACCGGCATCGCCAGCGTTAGGTTGCGCCACAGCAAGAAGAAACAACAAGGTTAAGGAAATCGCCGTGACACGCGTCATCGCGTTGTGAGCGCCACTGCACGACCTTCGGCGCTCGCGCCATTCCGCATCCGCAACTACCGCTTCCAGTGGCCGTCCGATCTGCTCACCTCCTGGGCCTTCGAGGTCGAGACGCTGGTGCTCGGCTGGTACGTCATCGTCGAGACCGGCTCGGTGCTGCTGCTCACGCTGCTGGCTTCACTCCAGTTCGTCGGAACATTGGTCGCGCCCGTGTTCGGCATGATCGGCGACCGAATCGGCCATCGCGATCTCCTGGTCGTCATGCGCCTTGCCTATACGGCGCTGTCGTCGACCATCATGGTCCTGGCGCTGAGCGGTCATCTGTCGCCGCTGAGCGTCATGATCATCGTCACGATCATGGGCTTGATCCGCCCCTCCGATCTCGGCGTTCGCGGCGCGCTGCTCGCCGATATCATGCCGGCCGAGCAGCTGGTAGGCGCCATCAGCGTTGCGCGCACGACCCAGGACAGCGCGCGCATTGCCGGAGCGTTGACAGGGGCCGGGCTGTTCGCCGTGCTCGGTATCGGCCTCGTTTATATGGCGATCGCCTGCCTTTACTTCACGGCAGCGCTTCTCATGCTCTGCCTGACTCGGCCGAAAAGGACCGTCATCACGAGCGATCTTCCCGCAAGCAGCCACACCGTTTCGCGGCTGCTTGGCGACCTCAAAGAGGGGATCGTTTATGCCTGGAACGGGCCGGCAATGCGCGCGGCGCTGTGCGTCGCTTTTCTGGCGAATCTCACCGCATTTCCTTTCACGGGCGGATTGTTGCCCTACATCGCGCGGGAGATCTTTCACACCGACCAGACCGGCCTCGGATATCTCTCGGCGAGCTTCGCCGTCGGCTCGCTGATCGGCTCCATCACGCTCAGCCTGGTCGGTGGCGTACGCATTGCCCGGCTTTTGATCGGCGCAACGCTGGCCTGGTACGCCATGCTGCTGGTGTTCGTCGAGGTCAGGACGATGCCGGTGGCGATGGCCTGCCTCGTCCTCGCCGGTATCGCCCAGAGCATGTCGATGATCTCGGCTGCCGTCATCCTGATGCGTACCGCGAGCGCACATCTGCGCGGCCGTGTCATGGGCGTGCGCATGATGGTGATCTATGGCTTGCCGATCGGACTGCTCGCGGCCGGCAGCCTGATCGACGCCATCGGCTATTCCGCGACGGGCGCGCTCTATGCCGGCGCAGGATTCGTCGCGATGCTGGCAATCGCGATCCGCTGGCGCGCCGATCTGTGGCCGGCGCACGCGCCGGCCAATGCGCGATGACGGCGTCCCCGCAACGACGTCAGACCTCCGCCGGCGGCGATCTCAGCGGAAGCAACGCCGCCACCCGCGAATCGCGCAAATAGAGACCGCCCCAGGCAAGACCAGCAAGATAGGCGCCGAACAGCATATGGCTGAAGAGCGGGTTGCCGACCCGCAAGTGAACAGCCACCGTGCCGCCCATATAGGCGGTCAGCAGGATCGCACCGAGCACGGCCGTTCGCGGGAGAGCGTAGAGCGCGATGCAGGCCAGCGCCACCACGCCCAGCGCGCGCGCCAGATCGGCCGACGGGGGATAGCCGAGCTCGGCGGTCGCGTTGATCACGACGTCCAGCGGGACGAGCTTCATCCCGGCATCAAACAACATGAAGGCAATCACGAGCCCGCTCATGACGGAGCCGGCCACATGTTTCGACTTGGACATCGTCATCACCCTACGACGCCTTCCCCTTGAGAAGCGCGACGATGGCCATTGCATGGCCATGGCCAAGGCCGAACTCGTCCTTGAGCGCGGCCACGATGGCGCCCGCTTTCACGCCGGCGGCCAATCCCGCCCCGGTCGAAAAACCCCGGTCCTTGCCCCATTTGCGAAATTGGTCCGGGCTCTTGCCGGTCTTGGCCTGGATGTTGTCGAGATAGGCCTTGAAACTCACCGCAGCGCTCCTCCGATATTCGCTCCACCAGCGCGGCCGGAGCGATCCAGGCATATTGCGGTCAGGACGCGGTCGTCTTGTATGAAAACGACAATTGCGGCCGCTCGCGCGAGAGGCGCGCAGGCGTCATGCCGATCAGTTGCCTGACCGAGCGGGTGAGGTGGGCCTGATCGAAATAGCCGGCACCCGATGTCGCGTCGAGAGCGGAGCTGCCGCTCACCAGCAAGGCCGCGGCGCGACGCGCCCGCTGGATCTGCTGATGGCTGCTGAACGTCATGCCCGTAACGCGGCGAAAGTGGCGCTGAACCGAACGCCGGCTCATCCAGTCGACGTCGCCGTCGATCGCCGCATCGGTCGCGTGGCTGCGTGCGATGACGCCCGCGCGCGCCATGCGAGCGACGAGACTTTCCGCATCGTCATAGCCTGGAATGTCCCAGCTTTGACCCGAAAACAGAAAACGGCTGTTGGGCAGCACCGGCAACTGCATATTTTGATGGTCGATCAGTGCGCTCGTCGGTATCTGCGGCAGGTAGGTTCCCAGCCGAAACCGGATCGCGAGCCATTCGCCGTTCGCGGGACACTCGACGAGTGTCCCGCGGGTGACCGGCCCTCGGAGCGTCACCGCCAGAAGCTCCGGGAGCCTGGTGACCACAAGCTCGATATTTCCCTCGGCCATCGACAGGAACGAGCCGCCACACCGGCTCCGGCTGCGCCATACCCGCTCGACGTAGGGCGAGTCCGACGTGCGATGGTCGAACTCTATGAGCACGGAAGCACCGGGAATGCGCAGATCATCGTTCCTCCCCGTAGCTCCCGAGCCGCGCGATATCGAGGATCGTGACCCCGCCATATTCGAGCCGCAGCAGCCCCTCCTTCTCCAGCCGGTTCAGCGCGCGGTTGGCGTTCTGGCGGGACATGCCGGAGAGCGCTCCGATCTCCTCCTGGGTGATCTCCAGATGCGCGGTCGATTCCGGATAGAGGATCGGGTTGAACAGCGAGGCGATGCTGCGGGCGAGGCGCGCGGTGGCATCGAGCGTGCGGTTGACCTCGAGCATGCCGATGAACTGGCCGAGCCGCTCGTTGAGCTGGCGCACCAGGAAGCGGTTGAAGCCGACGCTGTTCTCGAACAGCCACATGAAGGCGCTGCGTTCCATCAGCGCGATGCGGCTGTCGCGCAGCGCGACCACGTCGTAGCGGCGCGGCTCGTTCTTGAGCACGCTGCCCTCGCCGAACCAGGCCCCTGCCGTCAGCCCGGCAAGGCTGGTCTCCTTGCCGTCGCGCGAGACCCCGCCCATGCGGGCAAGGCCGCCCACCATGCCGGCCCAATAGGCAAAGATATCACCGCGCATGAACACGCTCTCGCCGGTGCCGTAGGACCGTTCCGTGATTCCGGCGCGCGCAACCTCGATCTCGTCTGGTGTGAGCTCACGGGACCAGGCGGCAATGCGCTTCAGATGATCCTCTGAAATCATGATCTCGAAGCCAGCCGCACCGTTCTGTCACCCCTTGCTCCTGTTGCACTGCAACAAAATCGCTTCGGCCCATCCATCCGACGAAAGATGAAGACCCGCTCGGGCCGACAAACTTTGTCGCAGAATTGTCAGGCCGGAGACATTTCAAAATAGCGCTTTCCCCTATTGAGGACCACCTCGGGCGATGCGGCTTTTGATCCCTCACGGGAACGAAGGTGGCGCCGGTCCGGTCGAGACCAATAGCTGCATGGTCTGGCCGGCACGACCGTACTAGGATCGCCTGGCAGGAACGGAAGAGCGCCAATCAAGCGCCATCACCGGGAGGGATTCGTTTGGTGGCTACCAGTCTCGAAGTGCGCGGCGTGTCCTTACGATTCGGCGGCGTCCGTGCGCTGACCGACGTCAGCTTCGCCATCAGGGATGGCGAGCTGTTCTCGATCATCGGCCCCAACGGCGCCGGCAAGACCTCGATCGTGAACTGTATTTCCGGCCGCTACAAGCCGACCGAAGGCCAGCTGTTCTATCAGGACCGCGACATCACCGGCTTGACGCCGAATGCCCGCGCCTCACTCGGCATCGGCCGCACCTTCCAGAATCTCGCGCTATTCCACCACATGAGCGTGCTCGACAACATCATGGTCGGCCGCCATCACCTGCTGAGGAACAATTTCCTCACAGGCTCGCTGTACTGGCTCACCGGCGCGCGCAAGGAGGAGCTCGAGCACCGTCGCAAGGTGGAAGAGATCATCGACTTCCTCGATCTGCAGTCGGTGCGGAAGGCCACCGCCGGCACCCTCTCCTACGGCCTGCGCAAGCGCGTGGAGCTCGCCCGCGCCATGGCGCTGGAGCCGCGCCTGATCCTCCTCGACGAGCCCATGGCCGGCATGAATTTCGAGGAGAAGGAGGACATGGCCCGCTACATCGTCGATCTCAACGAGGAGTTCGGGATGACGGTGGTGATGATCGAGCACGACATGGGCGTGGTGATGGATATCTCCCACCGCGTCATGGTGCTGGATTTCGGCAAGAAGATCGCCGAGGGCGATCCGGCGACCGTGCTCGCCGATCCGCACGTCAGGCGCGCCTATCTCGGCGAAGAGGACGAGGTGCTGGTCGATCCCGATGATGCCTCTCCGGCGCAGGAGAGCGCGGCATGATGGATTATGCGGGCCGCGTCGCGCAGGCCGACACCTATCCGAAGATGCTCCGGCTCAATGCCAGGGAGCACGGCAACGAGATCGCAATGCGCGAGAAGGATCTCGGGCTCTGGCGCATCTTCACCTGGAACGACTATCAGTCGCGCGTGCGCGATTTCGCGCTCGGCCTCATCGAGCTCGGCCTGGGCCGCGGTGACGTCATCGGCATCATCGGCGACAACCGGCCCGACTGGGTCGCGGCAGAAGTTGCGACGCATGCCATTGGCGGCCTCAGCCTCGGGCTCTATCGCGACGTGCTGGACGAGGAAGCTTCCTATCTCCTCAACTATGGCGAGGCGCAGCTGGTCTTCGCCGAGGACGAGGAGCAGGTCGACAAGCTGCTCATCCTTGCCGAGCGCGTGCCGAAGCTGAAGCACATCATCTATTCCGATCCGCGCGGGATGCGGAAATACGACGACCCGCGCCTGATGCCGGCGGAGAAGTTCGCCGAGCTCGGCCGCGCCCGCGCTGCACGCGAGCCGGAGCTCTACGACAGGCTGGTCGATGCCACGAGGGGCGAGGACGTCGCGATCCTGTGCACCACGTCCGGCACCACCTCGCATCCGAAGCTCGCGATGCTCGCCGCCGGCCGCGTACTCGGCCATTGCGCCACCTATCTCGCCTTCGACCCCAAGGGTCCCGACGATGAATATGTCTCGGTGCTGCCGCTGCCCTGGATCATGGAACAGGTCTACGTGCTCGGCAAAGGTCTGCTCTGCCGGATGAAGATCAACTTCGTCGAAGAGCCGGACACGATGATGAACGATCTGCGCGAGATCGCACCGACCTTCGTGCTGTTCGCGCCCCGCGTCTGGGAATCGATTGCCGCCGACGTCCGTGCCAAGGTGATGGACGCAACGCCCTTCAAGCAGCGCCTGTTCGACATCGGTATGAAGTCGGGCCTTGCCGCGCTCGAACAGGGCAAGAGCTCCGGCTTTGCCGACGCGATCCTGTTCCGCGCGCTGCGCGATCGCCTCGGCTTCACCCGGTTGCGCTCGGCCGCGACCGGCGGTGCGGCGCTCGGGCCTGACACCTTCAAGTTCTTCCAGGCCATGGGCGTGCCGCTGCGCACGCTCTACGGTCAGACCGAGCTGCTCGGGGCCTACACGCTGCATCCCGAGGGCAAGGTCGATCCTGATACCACCGGCGTACCGATGGCCGATAATGTCGAGATCCGTATCGACAATGCCGACGTCCACGGCGTCGGCGAGATCGTCGTGCGGCACCCCAACATGTTCCTCGGCTACTATAAGAACCCCGAGGCCAGCGTCGCCGACATCAAGGACGGCTGGATGTGCTCGGGCGACGCCGGCTATTTCAACGCCAACAACCAGCTCGTCGTCATCGACCGCATCAAGGATCTCGCCGAAACCTCGCGCGGCGAGCGCTTCTCGCCGCAGTTCATCGAGAACAAGCTGAAATTCTCGCCCTATATCGCCGAAGCCGTGGTGCTTGGGGCCGGCCGTGACGCGCTCGCGGCAATGATCTGCATCCGCTACTCCATCATCTCGAAATGGGCGGAGAAGAACCGGCTCTCCTTCACGACCTACAGCGACCTCGCCTCACGGCCGGAGGTCTACGCCCTGCTGCAGAAGGAGGTCGAGACCGTCAACGGCACGCTGCCGCCGGCCCAGCGCATCTCGCGCTTTCTGCTGCTCTACAAGGAGCTCGACGCCGACGACGGCGAGCTCACCCGGACGCGAAAGGTGCGCCGCGGCGTCATCAACGAGAAATACGCCGGCATCATCGATGCCATCTACCGCGGCGATTCCGACATCCCCGTCGACACCGTGATCCGCTTCCAGGACGGCACCACGCAGCGGGTGCGAACGACGCTGCGGGTGGTGGACCTCGGCGGGCTCGGGCACAGGGCGGAGGCTGCGGAGTGATACAGATCCTCGTTATGCGCGGGCTTGACCCGCGCATCCATCCTCTTCCGAACAGTCTTCCTTCCGCATCGATGGACTGCCGGGTCACGCCCGGCAATGACGGGCCGAGTCACCCAACATGAACACCGCCTTCCTCATCCAGCTCCTGGTCAACGGCCTCGTGGTCGGCACGCTCTATGGCGTGGTCGCGATGTCGTTCGTGCTGATCTACAAGGCGACGCAAGTCGTCAACTTCGCGCAAGGTGAATTGCTGCTGGTCGGCGCCTGGGTGTGCTGGGCCTTGCTTGCGAAATACCAGGTGCCGTTCTGGATCGGCATGCCGATCACGCTGGTGTTCATGTTCGTGTTCGGCATCGCGGTGCAGGTGCTGATCCTGCGGCCGATGATCGGCGAGCCCATCATCTCGGTGATCATGGTGACGATCGGCCTCTCCACCGTGCTGCAGGCGACGCTGAAATGGATGTTCGGCGTCAATCCGCAGCCGTTCCCGCGCGTGTTCGAAAGCCAATCGGTCGACCTGTTTGGACTGCAGATCCAGACCGTCTACGTCATGAGCCTCGTGGTGTCGGTCGCCATGATGATCGGCATGGCCTGGTTCTTCCGCGCCTCGAAATACGGCCTTGCGATGCGCGCCACCGCGTTCAACCAGCAGGTCGCGCAGTCGCTCGGCATTTCCGTCAAGAGCGTGTTCGCGATGGCCTGGGCGATCTCGGCGACGGTGTCGGCGGTCGCGGGCGTCGTCGTCGCCGTGGTCAATGGCGTGTCCTCGGGCCTTGCTGCCTACGGCATCAAGGTGTTTCCGGCGGCGATCCTCGGCGGGCTCGATTCCGTCGGCGGCGCGGTGCTCGGCGGCATCATCATCGGGCTTTTGGAGAACGTCGCCCAATATGTCGACAGCGAGTATCTGCACTGGGGCAATCTCTACGAGATCGCGCCGTTCTACGTTCTCATCATCGTGCTGATGATCAAGCCCTACGGCCTGTTCGGCACCCACGACATCGAGCGGATCTGACCCATGGCCGGCCCTGCCCTCATTCCCGCTGGTGATTTCCGCACCACTTACGCCGCGGACACCACGATCTTCCCGACCACCACCAGCCGCAACTTCGCGATTCTGGGCGTCGCGCTGCTCTGCCTCGCGCCGCAACTCTTCAGCGGCTACTGGCTCAGCATCTTGATCCAGATCGGCATCTTCTCGATCGCGGCGCTCGGCCTCAACATCCTGGTCGGCTTCACCGGCCAGATCTCGATCGGACACGCGGCCTTCTTCCTGCTCGGCGCCTTCACCTCGGCCTACATCTCCAACAATGCGCCGATCCCGGTGTTCTTTGCGATCCCGCTCGCGGGGCTCGTGACGGCGCTGGTCGGACTGGTCTTCGGCATTCCCGCGGCGCGGCTGAAAGGACTCTACCTCGTCATCGCGACGCTCGCCGCACAATACATCCTGCTCGACTTCTTCTCGCGCGCCGAGTGGTTCTCAGGCGGATCGGTGCCGGCAAGCGCCGAGCCGTTCTCGATCTTCGGCTACACGCTGCGGGGCGACCGGCAATATTTCTATGTCGTGCTGGCCTACGTGCTCTTGAGCTACATCCTCGTCACCAACCTGATGCGCACGCGCGATGGCCGCGCGCTGGTGGCGATCCGCGACCATTATCTCTCCGCCGAGATCATGGGCATCAACCTCACCAGGTACCGCACGCTGTCGTTCGGTCTCGCCGCCTTCTTCGCCGGCATCGCGGGCGCGCTCTACGCGCACTATCAGCTCGTGGTCTCCCAGGAAGGCTTCGGCATCGAGCGCTCAATACTGTTCCTGGCCATGATCATCATCGGCGGCACCGGCTCGATCATGGGCACGCTGATGGGCACCGCCTTCGTGGTGCTGCTGCCCGAGGCGATGGAGTTCATCAGCCATCATTTGAAGGGCGGCGCGATCGACAAGGCGCTCTCGCTTAACACCAACATCACCTTTCTGCGCGAGATCGCGATCGGGGTGATCATCATCGCATTCCTGATGTTCGAGCCCGATGGGCTCGCGCATCGCTGGCGACAGATCAAGGCGTATTGGAAACTCTACCCGTTCTCGCATTGAGCACGGCTACTTCACTTAAACGATAACAGGAGGAACCAACCCATGAAGACCAAATCGCTTTTAAGCACCGCGTCGCTCGCGTTTGCGATCGCTGGTTTTGCGGCCAGTGCGCAGGCCCAGATCGCCGTCGGCCATCTCGCCGACTACTCCGGTGCGACGTCGGACGTTGGCACGCCCTACGGCCAGGCCGTCGCCGACACCTTTGCCTGGATCAACAAGAACGGCGGTATCGGCGGCAAGCAGGTCAACCTCGATACCAACGACTACGGCTATCAGGTGCCGCGCGCGATCGCGCTCTACAAGAAGTGGTCGGCGCCGGATGGCAAGGTTGCAACGATCATGGGCTGGGGTACCGCCGATACCGAAGCGCTGACCGGCTTTGTCGCGCAGGACAAGATTCCCTATATCTCCGCCTCCTACGCGGCGGCGCTGACCGATCCGGAAGGCGTGAGCGGCAAGGCCAAACCCGCGCCCTACAACTTCTTCTACGGCCCGAGCTATTCGGACGCGATGCGGGCATTGGTGACCTGGGCAGCGGAAGACTGGAAGGCCAAGGGCAAGAGCGGTAAGCCGAAATTCGTCCATATGGGCGGCAATCATCCGTACCCGAACGCGCCGAAGGCCGCCGGCGAGGCGATCGCCAATGAGCTCGGCTTCGAAGTGCTGCCGCCGATCGTGTTCGCGCTGACGCCCGGCGATTACTCCGCGCAATGCCTCAGCCTGAAGAGCTCCGGCGCCAACTACGCCTATCTCGGCAACACCGCAGCCTCGAACATCTCCGTGCTCAAGGCCTGCAAGACCGCCGGCGTGGACGTGCAGTTCCTCGGCAATGTCTGGGGCATGGACGAGAACGCCGCCAAGACCGCGGCTGACGCCGCCGACGGCGTCGTCTTCCCGCTACGCACGGCCGTAACCTGGGGCGGCAACGCGCCAGGCATGAAGACGGTGATGGAAATCTCGAAAATATCGGATGCAAGCGGCAAGGCCTATCGCCCGGTGCACTATATCGCAGGCGTCTGTAGCGCTCTCTACGCCAGGGAAGCGCTCGACTGGGCCGCCAAGAACGGAGGTGCCACCGGTGAGAACGTCGCCAAGGGCTTCTACCAGAAGAAGGACTGGGTGCCGGCCGGCATGGACGGCGTCTGCAATCCCTCGACCTGGACCAACAAGGACCATCGCGGCACCCTCAAGGTCGATCTCTATCGCACCAAGGTCTCCGGTTCGACCAATGCCGACCTGAACGACCTGATGGCCAACGGCACGATCAAGCTCGAGAAGGTCAAGACCGTCGAGCTGCCGCGCAAGCCGGAATGGCTGGGGTGGTGAGCCCGGCTTTCACCACGCGAACACTGTCATCCCTCGCGTTGTGCGCAATTGCGCACCCGGGCGGGGGATCCAGTACGCTGCGGCTTCTCGATGAATCTCAGGCGCCTCTGGAATACTGGGTCGCCCGGTCAAGCCGGGCGACGACAGCGGAGTTTGAAGCATGACCGACACCCTCGAAGCATCCCGCGCCAAGCCAACCGCCGTGGCGTCCGCTCCCCTCCTCGCCGTGCGCAACATCGAGGTCGTCTATGACGATGTGATCCTGGTGCTGCGCGGCCTCAGCCTCGACGTGCCCAAGGGCGCGATCGTGGCGCTGCTCGGGGCCAACGGCGCCGGCAAGTCCACGACGCTCAAGGCGATCTCGGGGCTGCTCAAGACCGAGGACGGCGAGGTGACGCGCGGCGAGATCCTGTTCGAGGGCGAGCGGATCAACGGCATCGATCCCGACAAGATCGTCCGCCGCGGCATCTTCCAGGTGATGGAGGGCCGGCGCATCGTCGCCGACATGACCTCGCTCGAGAATCTCAAGCTCGGCGCCTTCACGCGCCGGGACCGCGAGGTCGATGCCGATCTCGACATGGTCTTCAGCTATTTCCCGCGCTTGAAGGAGCGCACCGGCCTTGCCGGTTATCTCTCCGGTGGTGAGCAGCAAATGCTCGCAATCGGCCGCGCGCTGATGGCGCGCCCGAAGATGATCCTGATGGACGAGCCTTCGATGGGCCTGTCGCCGCTGCTGGTGAAAGAGGTGTTCTCGATCATCCAGAAGATCAACCGCGATCTCGGCGTCACCATCCTGCTGGTCGAGCAGAATGCACGCGCGGCGCTCTCCGTGGCGAGCCACGGCTACATCATGGAACAGGGCAAGGTCGTGCTCGATGGCAGCGCCGACGCATTGCGCGACAATGAGGACGTCAAGGAATTCTACCTCGGCGGCGCCGGCGACCAGCGCAAGAGCTTCAAGAACCTCAAGAGCTTCAAGCGGCGCAAGCGCTGGCTGTGATCCACAAAGAGCCTAGCCGAGCACCTGCTCGGCTTCCGTGACCGCGCAGAGAACATGATAGAACGACGACGCAGGAATGGTGTCGATCAGCGATTTGCCGTCGCGATCGAACTGGTCGTACCAGCCGCCCTTGACGGGATGGCTGAGATAATGGCGTTCGAGCCGCACCAGCGCCGCGCGCGCCTCGTCCGCCGCACCCGCCTCGCCGGATTCGGCCTGCGCGATCCACGCCTTCGCGATCTCGGTTTGCGGCCACAGCCGGCGCGTGCTGCGGCGGATGTTGCCGCTTGCATCGCCCTCGTCGACGAGGCAGCCCGTTGCCTCGTCACGATAGCGCAGCGAGGTCTCCAGCAATTCCGCACGCCGCTGGCCGGTCGGGCATCCCGTGATGCGTTCAAAATTCTTCAGCAGCCAGACCCATTCCGCCTGGTGGCCCGGCTCGACGCTGACCGGCTCGATCTTCGACCAGTCCTCCTCGAAATACTCGGACAATACGTGCTTCTGCTTGTCGTAGAGGTTGGCGAGGAACAGTGCGAAGAATTCTCCGGCACGGTTCTGGAACGACAGATCATGCGTCGCCTCGAAACACGCGATCATCGCCTCGAACAGATGCATATGCGGGTTCTGCCGGCGCGGCAGCGAGACCGGAAGGCTTTCGTGAACGCCGCCATGCGGCGAGCGCAGGTGGCCGTCGAGGAAGGCGAGCAGCGCATCGATCTCGGCGCGGACCTGCGCATCCTGGTCGAGCGCATAGACGCTGGCGAGCGCAAACAGGATGAAGGCGTGGTCATAGGCATCGCGCCGGGGATCCAGCACCGATCCGTCCGGCGTCAGCCGGTGCACATAGCCGGGCCGGCCATCGGGCGCTTTCGCTTTGGCCAGCAGGTGCTCCAGCCCCTTCAGCGCAATCGTGCGCCCCTCGGGATACCAGCCCATCTGTGCCGCCTTGGCGTAGCACCAGATCTGGCGGGCCTGCACGAACACGCGCCGGGGCGCGGCCGCATCCGCCGCACCGTCGCGGTGCAGCCTGTCGATGAAGCCGCCCGCAGCGTGATCCCAGCCGACCGTCGACCACAGCGGCAGCGCCGCGTCGATCATACGGCGCTTCAGGCGTGCGACGACGTTCGATGCCTCGTCCGCCGCAATGATTCCTTCGTCCGCCATCGGATCCCTTTCAAGCCTCGCCAATGGCGGTCTGATAGCCATGCCGGTGGCGGCGCGCAACGGATGCCAACACGGAAAGAACAGCCATGACCGCCCATTACGACGCCCGCGAGACGCGTGAGCAGGCCGCGCGCGAGGCCGACCTGTTCGCCCGCCTCCCGGAGGTGCTGCGAGCCGCGATGGCCGCCCCGGCCTATGCCGAGCGGCTCAAAGGCTTAGATCCCGCCGCCGTGACCTCCAGGGCGGCTCTGGCGGATTTGCCGGTGTTGCGCAAGTCGGAACTGCCCGCCCTGCACAAGGCCTCCGCACCCTTCGGAGGCTTCGTGGCGGCGGCGCCTGGCTCGTTCGCCCGTCTCTTCACCTCCCCCGGTCCGATCTTCGAGCCGGAAGGGCGACAAGCCGATCCCTGGCGCGGCGCAAGGGCGCTGTTCGCAGCCGGGTTCCGCCCCGACGACATCGTCCTCAATACCTTCAGCTACCATCTCACCCCCGGGGGATTCATCTTCGATGCGTCGGCGCGGGCGCTAGGGTGCGCGGTGATCCCCGCCGGCCCCGGCAACACAGAGCAGCAGTTCGAGCTGATCGAGGCCTACCGGCCGGTCGGCTACAGCGGCACGCCGGACTTCTTGAAGATCCTGCTCGATGCCGCGGCAAGCTCGGGGCGTGACGTTTCCTCGATCAAGCGCGCGCTGGTCTCGGGCGCTGCGTTCCCGCCCTCGCTGCAGGCCGAGATCAAGGGGCGCGGCATCGATGCCTACCAGGCCTTCGGTACCGCCGATCTCGGCCTCATCGCCTTCGAGACCGAGGCACGCGAAGGAATGGTGGTGAACGAGGACCTGATCCTGGAGATCGTCAAGCCCGGCACGGGCGATCCGGTCGCACCAGGTGAGGTCGGCGAGATTGTCGTGACTTCGCTCGACCCGCACCATCCCTGGATCCGGCTCGCGCTCGGCGACCTCACCGCAGCCTTGCCCGGCACGAGCCCGTGCGGGCGCACCAACATGCGCATCAAAGGCTGGATGGGCCGCGCCGACCAGACCACCAAGATCAAGGGCATGTTCGTCCGTCCCGAGCAGATCGCCGAGATCGGCAAGCGCCACGCGGGGCTCGGAAGACTTCGCCTCGTCGTCACGCGCCAAGGCGAGACCGACGCCATGACGTTGAGAGCGGAAGCCACGACTGCTGGCGACTCGCTCCGCGACGACATCGCGGCCAGCTTGCGCGCGATAACGAAGCTCGGAGGAGCCGTCGAGCTGGTCGGTCCGGGCACGCTGCCGAATGACGGTAAGGTCATCGTGGACGAGCGCTAACCTCAGCTCGATTTCGACAGCAGGTCATTGCCGGGGCTGAGCACATCCTCCGCGAATGCGGGAGCGCGGAACGAGCTCGCGGCGCGACGAAGATGACGAGCGTAGAGCCCGACCCTCGGGCCATGGCTGCGATGCCGCCGGGCGCAGGAACCTTGCATCGTCCGGGCTGCTCCCGTATTACCAGACGCTGCGATATGGCCGGAATCGGCCCTTTCTGGACCCCAAAACGTGCTTGACCGAACCCTCGTCACGATCGCCGAGACGGAGACCATTGAGGAAGCCTTCCGGCGCCTGAACGCGAACATGCTCGGCATCCTGTTCGCGCAGGACGCGAGCGGGCGAATCGTCGGCGCCGTGACGGACGGCGACATCCGCAGGCGCATGCTGACCGGTATCACGATCCAGGACCGGGTTGGGTCCTGCATCAACCGCAAATTCGTCTGGGCACCGACCGGCGGGCCACGCGAGCAGATCCTCAAGCTGCTCGACCAGCGCGTCCACGTGGTGCCGATCCTGGATGGCGAGGGACGGCTGGTCGACGTGTTCAGCCGCGAACTGTTCAACCTGTCGGAAGAGAGCGAGGTGTTCGCGCGCGCCCGCTCGCCGGTGCGGATCAGCTTCTCCGGCGGCGGCACCGATCTGACGCATTACTTCGTGGCGAATGACGGCGGCGCGGTCATCAGCGCCACGATCAAGATGTACGCTCACGCGACGTTGCGGCGCCGGAGCGATCCCAGCATCCGGATCTACTCGCACGACTTCCGCCGCACGGTCGAAGCCGGTAACCTCGCAGAGCTCGGAACGGGCGGAGATCTCGCACTGATCAAGTCGGTCGTGCGCCTGATCAAGCCGACTTACGGCTTCGAGCTCGAACTGTCCGCCGACTTCCCGGTCGGTTCCGGCCTCGGCGGCTCCGCGGTGGTTTCGTCGGCGATCATCGGCTGCTTCAACGAATTTCGCAGCGACCAGTGGGACCGCCACGAGATCGCAGAGATGGCCTTCCAGGCCGAGCGGCTGATGCTCAACATCCCCGGCGGCTGGCAGGATCAGTACGCCACCGTGTTCGGCGGATTCAATCACATGGAATTCTTCTCCGACCAGAACACCATCGTGCCGCTTCGCCTCGATCCCAACATCATCGCCGAGCTCGAGGAGAGCCTGGTGCTCTGCTACGTCGGCTCGGGGCGCGATTCCGGCGCCATTCATCGCGACCAGAAGGCTCAGCACGAGACCAGCGACGCGGTGGCCGCGGCTGCCAAGCAGAAGGAAGTGACGCGCGACATCAGGCGGCATCTGCTGCGCGGTCAACTGCTGGAATGCGGCCGGCTGATCGACGAGGCCTGGCACGCCAAGCGGAAGCTGAGCTCCAAGATCTCGTCGGACGCGATCGACGCGATCTATGATTTTGCCAAGCAGCATGGCGCGGTCGGCGGCAAGTTGCTTGGGGCCGGGGGCGGCGGTTACTTCATGTTCTTCGTCCGTCCGTTCGAACGCTACCAGCTGATCGCGGCGCTGGAACAGCAGGGGCACAGCTGTTCGCGCATCATGTTCGAGGAGAACGGGCTGCGGACGTGGAAATCGCGTGTTCCCGCCCAGCTAGCCTGACGCATATGAGACGAGAATGTTGATGACATCGCCCAAACAGCCTGCTCCGGTCCGCATCGGCAACCGTCTTCTGGGCGATGGCGAACCCTGCTACGTCATCGCCGAGATCGGCAACAACCATAATGGCGATTTCGACCGCGCCATTGCGCTGGTCGATGCCGCGGTCGCGGCCGGAGCCGATTGCGCCAAATTCCAGATGCGCAAGCTCGACGAGGTCTATCGCGCCTCGAGCCTGTCCGGGAAAGACGACGACCTCGCCGTCGAATATACGCTCGATCTTCTGCGCCGCTTCGAGCTGCCGACTGCACAGCAGAAGAAGATCGCCGAATATTGCGCAGCCAAGGGCATCGAGTACCTCTGCACGCCCTGGGACGCCAAGAGCGTCGCCGTGCTCGAAAGCTTCGGCGTCGAGGCCTACAAGGTCGCCTCGGCCGACCTCACCAATTTGCCGCTGCTCGCCCGCCTCACCGCCACCGGCAAGACGCTGATCGTCTCGACCGGCATGAGCACGACGGACGAGATCAAGGCCGCGGCGAAGTTCCTCGACGACCGCAATGCCAGCTACGTGCTGCTGCATTGCCAGAGCACCTATCCGGCCGCGCTCCACAACATCCATTTGCGTTTCATGGAAACGCTGCGCGAGATCCATCCGGTCGTCGGCTATTCCGGCCACGAGCGCGGCATTGCCGTTTCGACGGCCGCCGTCGCGCTGGGCGCCGTCGTCATCGAGCGCCACATCACGCTCGATCGCGAGATGGAAGGTCCCGACCATGCCGCAAGTCTCGAGCCGGAGGAATTCAAGGCGCTCGTCTCCGGCATTCGCGAGGTGGAAGCGGCCCGCGGCGAGAAGCTGGCCGAGCGCGCGCTGAGTCAGGGTGAGCTGATCAACCGCGAAAACCTCGCCAAGAGCCTGGTGGCCGCGCGCGACCTGTCGGCCGGCATCGTGATCTCCGAAAGCGATATTGCCGTGAAGAGCCCGGGACAGGGCCTGTCGCCGCTGAAGATGCCGGCGCTGCTCGGCCGCAAGCTGACGCGAACGATGGCGGCGGACGACTATTTCTTCCAGAGCGACATCAATGAGGGCGCCGCGAAGGCGCGGCGCTACCGGTTCGACCGCCCGTGGGGCGTGCCGGTGCGCTATCACGATACCGAACGCTTCCTGGAGATCTGCGAGCCCGACATCATCGAATTCCATCTCAGCTACAGCGACATGGAGCGCGATCCTGCGGCCTATCTGTCGGGCACCTATGATCTCGGTTTCGTCGTGCATGCGCCGGAGCTGTTTGCCGGCTCCAAGCTGATGGACCTTGCAACGCCCGACGAGGCGCTGCGGCGCTACTCGCTGGAGCAGACGCAGGCGGTGATCGACATCACCCGCGGCCTGAAGAAGTTCTTCCCCAAGACCAAGCGCCCGCCCATCGTCGCCAATATCGGCGGCTTCACCATGGACGAGCCGCTGCCGCCGGAAGAGAAAGCCGAGCGCTACCGCATCTTTGCGCAGAGCTTGACCGAGCTCGACATGGACGGCGTCGAGCTGACGCCGCAGACCATGGCGCCATTCCCCTGGCATTTCGGCGGCCAGCGCCACCAGAACATCTTCATCTTCCCGGAGGAATCGGCCGCGTTCTGCGCCAAGCATGGTTTGCGCATGTGCGTCGATATCTCCCACACCAAGCTCGCCGCCAATCATTTCGGCTTCGACTTCGCGCAAGGCCTCGCCCAGCTCGGGCCGCACACCGCGCATCTGCATTTCGGCGACGCCAAGGGCCTCGATGGCGAAGGTCTCCAGATCGGCGAAGGCGAGATCGATTTCGACGAGATCGGACAGGTGCTGCGCAAGCATGCACCGACGGCCTCGTTCATTCCCGAAATATGGCAGGGCCACAAGAACATGGGCGAAGGCTTCTGGACCGCGCTCGAGCGTCTGGAGGGACACATCTGATGGCGCGCAAGACGCTGGCTGTGATCGCCGCGCGCGGCGGCTCCAAGGGCATCCCGCACAAGAACCTGCTCGATCTCTGCGGCAAGCCCCTGATCGCCTGGACGGTCGAACAGGCTCGCGCGGCGCGCGGCGTCGACGTGGTGGCGGTCTCGTCGGACAGCGAGGCGATCCTCGCCGCGGCCGAGGCCGCCGGCGCGGTCGGCGTGCGGCGCCCGGACGACATTTCGGGCGACCTCGCCTCCTCCGAATCCGCCTGGCTGCATGCCCTCGATGCGACCGAGGCGCGACTGGGCCGGTTCGAGCGCGTGGTCGCGCTTCAGGCCACATCGCCGATCCGTGAGCCCAGCGACATCGAGAACGCGCTTGGGACCTTCGATCGCGACCATCTCGACAGCCTGCTGTCCGTCTGCGAGGTCGAGGACTACTTCAACTGGCGGATCGGCGCGAACGGCCCGGAGCCGATCAATTACGACTATCGCAACCGCCGCATGCGCCAGCAGATCGAGAAGCGCTACCTCGAGAACGGCTCGTTCTACGTCCTGATCCCATCCCTCCTGCGCGAGCAGAACAATCGTCTCGGCGGCAAGATCGGCTTCCACGTCATGGATCGTCACAAGATGTTCCAGATCGACCGCCCCGAGGACGTCAAGCTTTGCGCCGCCATCATGCGCAGTTACGGCTATGCCTGATCTCAGCGCCTTCTCGCTCGCAGGCAAGATCGCGGTGGTCACCGGCGCCTCGCGCGGCATTGGCGCGGCGATTGCGAGCGGCCTCAAGAATGCCGGAGCCACCGTGTTCGGCCTCAGCCGGTCCGGAATCGCGCCGCAGGGCGTCACCGCCATTGCCTGCGATCTCTCCGACGACAGCGCGATCGAAGGCGCATTCCGCAGCATCGCGGCAAAAGGCGATCGCATCGACGCACTCGTGAATGCCGCAGGCATCAGTCTTCCGGCCGAAGGCGGCGAAAGCGAGCTCGCGCGCTTCCGCGCCACGGTCGCAACCGATCTCACCGGCGTCTACGCCACCATCCTCGCCGCCTATCCGCTCCTGAAGAACGCGGGCTCGGCGGCGATCGTCAACGTCACCAGCATCAATTCTGTGCGCGGCTTCCCCGGCAATCCCGGCTACGTCGCGGCAAAGGCGGGGCTTGCCGGGCTGACGCGCGCACTCGCCGCCGACTACGCACCGGACGGCATCCGCGTCAACGCACTTGCGCCGGGCTACGTCGCGACCGAGATGACCGCGAAGAGCTATGCCGACCCCGTCATGCACGAGGATCGGCGCCGCCACACCATGCTCGGCCGCTGGGGGCAACCCGCCGACATGGTGGGTGCCGCCGTCTTTCTCGCGTCGGAAGCCTCCGCCTATGTGACCGGCCAGGAAATCTTTGTCGACGGCGGCTGGACCGCCAAGGGCCTCGCCATTAGTTCGGATAGCACATCGTGACCGCAACGCTCGACCGCATCGGCTTCATGCAGGGACGCCTGTCGGCCCTGGTCGACGGCAAGATCCAGGCGTTCCCGTGGAACGAATGGCAGGAGGAATTTCCCCGCGCCAAGGCGCTCGGCTTGAGGCGGATGGAATGGACCATCGATCAGGAACGGCTGCGCGAAAACCCGCTGATGACCGAGCCGGGACAACAGGAGATTCTGACGCTGGCACGCGAGAACGGCGTGCGCATCCCGAGCCTGACCGGCGATTGCTTCATGCAGGCGCCGTTCTGGAAGGTCGATGCCGTCGTGCGCGATGCTCTCGTCAACGATCTCGATCTCCTGATTGCCGCCTGCAGCCGCATCGGCATCGCGTTCATCGTGATCCCGCTGGTCGACAACGGCAAGATCGAGCGCGAGAGCGAGAGCGACACACTCAAGCGGGTGCTGATCGCCCGCCGCGAGCAGCTCATAAGACAAAACGTCAAGATCGTCTTCGAGTCCGATCTGCCACCGCGCGACCTCGCCCGCTTCATGGAGGCGTTTCCGGCGGAGGTCTTCGGCATCAACTACGACAGCGGCAACAGCGCCTCGCTGGGCTACGACAGCGCCGAGGAGATCGAGGCCTACGCGCCCCGCATTCTCAACGTCCATGTGAAGGACCGCGTGCGCGGCGGCACCACCGTGCCGCTCGGCACCGGCAACGCTGATCTCGCCAAGACGATCCGGCTGATCGAGCGCTCCGGCTATCGGGGACAATACATCCTGCAAACCGCGCGGGCCGGCGACGGCGATCACGCCGGCGCGCTGGCGACATATCGCGACATGACGGTTCGCTGGATCGAGGATGCCGCGCGATGAAGCTCGAGCTGGATGATCGCGTCGCGCTCGTCACCGGCGCCAGCCGCGGCATCGGGCTCGCAATCGCGACGACGCTCGCCGCGGAAGGCGCCAGGGTCGCGCTGGCGGCCCGCGGCGCAGATGCGCTCGATGCCGCGCGGGCTACGGTCGGCGGCAGCACGTCGGTCCACGTGGCCGATGTCACCGATCCAGCTGCCGCAGCCAGGCTGCTGAACGAGGTCGAACGGCAGTGGGGACGCCTCGACATTCTCGTTTGCAACGTCGGCAGCGGCGCTTCCGTGCCGCCGGGGCAGGAAAATGCGGCGGAATGGTCGCGGGTGATGGACCTCAATCTCTTTGCCGCGACCAACATGATCGAGGCCGCACGGCCGCTGATGGCGCGCGGCAGCGGCGACCGGTCGATCGTCTGTATCTCCTCGATCGCCGGCATGGCGGCGCTGGGCGCGCCCGTCACCTACTATGCCGCGAAGGCGGCGCTGAACGCCACCGTGCGCGGGCTGGCACGCCCGCTGGCGCTCGAGGGCATCCGCATCAATGCGGTCGCGCCCGGCAATATCCTCGCCGCCGACGGCACCTGGGCGCGTAAGCTCGCCGAGAACAGGGCCGCAGTCGAGGACATGCTTGTTCGCGAGGTGGCGCTGCGCCGGCTGGGGAAGCCGGAAGAGGTCGCCGACCTCGTCGCATTCCTCGCCTCGCCGCGCGCGGCGTTCATTACCGGCAGCGTCATGGTCGCCGACGGCGGCCAATTGCGCAGCTGAACAGGAGCTCCCGATGCCAAGCCCGTCCTCACGCTATGACCTGACCGGCCGCACCGCTCTCGTGACCGGTGCAGGCGGCCTGCTCGGCCGGCAGCATGTCGCCGCGCTCTCCGAAGCCGGCGCGCGCGTCGTCGTCACCGACGTCGGACTTGCGCAGGCCGAAGCCGCCGTTGCCGCACTCAAGCAGAATGCGCCGTCCGCCGACCTGATCGCGCTTGCGATCGACGTCACCACACTCGATTCGGTGCGCGCTGCGCACGAGCAGCTTTCCGGCCGCGGCGTCTCCGTCGACATCCTCGTCAACAACGCGGCCATCGATCCCAAGGTGACCTCCGCACCCGGCGTGATGCATTCCTCCCGCTTCGAGGCGTTTCCGGTGCCGCAATGGCAGACCGAGATCGCCGTGGGCCTGACCGGCGCGATGCTGTGCGCTCAGGTGTTCGGCGGTGCAATGGCATCGCGTGGCCGCGGCGTGATCCTCAACATCGCCTCCGATCTCGGCGTGATCGCGCCGGACCAGCGGCTCTATCGCCAACCGCAGGTGACGCGCGAGGAGGAACAGCCGGTGAAGCCGGTGACCTACTCCGTGATCAAGCACGGGTTGATCGGACTGACGAAATATCTGGCGACGTACTGGGCCGATCACGGCGTCCGCGTCAACGCGATCTCGCCGGGCGGGGTCTTCAACAACCAGGATCCGGCCTTCGTCGAGCGACTGACGCGCCTGATCCCGATGGGCCGCATGGCAGATGTCGACGAGTACCGCGCCGCGGTGCAGTTCCTGTGCTCGGATGCCTCGAGCTACATGACCGGGCAGAACCTGGTGATGGACGGAGGAAGGAGCGTCTGGTAGCGGCTCGCACTTCAGGATGCAGATGTTCGGCGGGATACCGCCTCGATCCGAGCCCATAGCGCGATGATCTTGCGCTGACGCTCAGCGTGGTTCGCGTCGGCCGCGCCCAGCGAGCGGCAAAGTTGCGCCAGCACGTCGACCCTGGGATCGCGAACGTTCATCGAGCTCTGCTGGACCGACGAAAACGGATCAGGCTGGTCGACGATCGTCACATCGGTTTTCCCGCGCCGTCCGGCCGCGATGCTAAAGCATGTATGTGGCGCGCGACTGTCGATGCGCAGCGCGAATGACGGCAGGCCTTTGGCAGTGAACACGGCATCCCACGACGATGTCTCGGCGTCTGAAGGTCCCGCGAGCATCGACATCGCCACGTCGTCGTAACCGAGCTCTGCAAGAAGCGCGATCAGATGGATTCCGTAGAAGCGGAGCGCACCGCCGCCACTGGCGTCGAACCGCTTCCAGTTCGTCAGGTTGGCGCGATAGTGATGCGCCATGAAGCTCCAATCCAGCGAGAGGCCATCGGTGTTCTCGCTGAGCACCGCGCGAAGCCGCTCCGCCCACGGCATGAAACGAAAGGTGTAGCCGACGCGGTAGCGCTTGCCGGCGCGCTCGAATGCCTCGACGAACTGCGCCGCAAGCTGCGGTGTCGGCGCAACCGGCTTCTCCAGGATCAGCTCGCGGATGCCAGGCATGTCTGCCAGACGCGCCATCCAGCCAGCCTGATCGGCAGGACGAAGCGCAACCACCGCCCCGCTCGCCTGTGCCAACGCCTCCTCGGTGCCGGGGTACCAAATCACCTCGGGCACATATTGGAGGAGCTCGCTTCGGCCGCCAACTACCGCACGGTAGCGTTCCGGCAGTGCCACCTTCATCCCGCACTCGATCAGCGCAGGCAGATAGCCGTACATCCCGAAACCCGATCCGAGGATCGTGAAAACGGGCGCCTCAGGCATGAAAATCGTCCGCGCTGAGCACGTCGATCACGGGCCCCTTGTATCCGTTGTCCTGCAGATACTGGCGGATCTCGCGTGAGATGTGCCAGGCGAGATTGAGCAGTGGCTTGGCTTGGTCGCCATGCGCGAACAATTCATCGTCGGAGACGATCGGGATGCGCGTGCCCGGCACGTAGTGCCCGATCTTGATCGAGCCCGGCTTCTCGTGGACTGCAACAATCTCCTTTTCGGTCAGTCCCAGCAACTTGACCAGGATCGCCGCGCGGCCCGGAAACGCCTTGGCCCTGACCGGACCATGGGCCGCGATGATCTTCTTCAGCTCTGCGCTCTTGCGTGCCTTCCAGAGTTCGACGTCGCGCGCGAGCTGGGCGAACTCGGCCTGGAAATTGTTCTCGCGCGCAACGATGTCGGCTGCGACGGCATCGCTCTTGGCCGCATGTCCGAGAATGACGCGGATATTGCCGCCATAGCGCGCAGGAAACTCGACGTTGACGATGTCGAGGCCGAGCGATTTTGCGATGAAGCTGAACGATTTGTACGAATAGGTTCGCGGATGCTCGTGGTAGAAGGTGTCGAACTGATGCCGGTCCAGCACCGCTCCGAGATAATGGTTCTCGATCACGATCGCCGTTTCGGGCCCGAGCAGGGTCTTCATCGCCGCAAGCACACCGTTCAGATCCTCGATATGCGCGAAGACGTTGGTGAAGGTGATGATGTCGGGCGTGCCGACCGCGCGGCGGATCTCTGCCGCGGTCTCCGTGCTGAGATAGTTTTGCACCACGTAATGGCCCTTGGCGGCGGAGTCCTGCGCCGCGCCGGTCGGCTCGATGCCGGCTGTTGTCGCACCGGCTTCGCGGAAGAAGTCGAGCAGGCTGCCGTCATTGCAGCCGATGTCGAGCGCGATCTTGCCGGTCAGCGGTCCCATCCGCTCGGCGCAGGTCGCAACGAGGCTCTTCATGCCGGAGAGCACGTCGGCGGTGAAGCGCGAGCGGTAATGATAATCCTTGGGAAACAGATCCTCCTTCGGCACCTGGAAGCGCTGATGGCCGGTGGCGCAGGTCGGGCAGAAATCGATCTGGATCGGGTACTCGCGGCACTGGCGCGAATCGCCGACCGCCACCAGGTCGTCGCACAGGGGATGCAGGCCGAGATCGAGCACCGGCACGAGCTTGTCATTGCCGCAGACCTCGCAACCTCTGATCTCGGTAAGCGGTCTCGTCGACGTGGTGGCCATCATACTCATCCAATTGGAAAGGCGGCTAGTCCCGCTGTGTGTTCATGAAAGCGTCGATTTGGTCAACCATCACCGGCTTGACCGCGGCGCCCTGCTCGAACGCCTTGTACCACGCCACCACAGCGGAGGCGGCGCGATCGAGGCCCCAACGCGGCGCCCAGCCGAGATGAGCCCGCGCTTTGGAACTGTCCAGTGACAGCAGTCGCGCCTCGTGCGGATGCTGTCCCGGCTGCGGCATCTGCTGCGGCGGTACACCCCACAGCAGCGCGAGGCGATCGACTAGCCAGCGCACCGTGCGCACGCTGTCGGCGTCGGGACCGAAATTCCATTCGCTCGAGAAGGCAGCCGGATCGCGCCATAGATGCTCGGCGAGCAGAAGGTAGCCCGACAGCGGCTCGAGCACGTGCTGCCAGGGCCGCACCGCGTCCGGATTGCGGACCGGCACTGGCTGGCCGCTGCGGATCGCGGCGATCACATCGGGGATGAGACGATCCTGCGCCCAGTCCCCGCCCCCGATCACGTTGCCTGCGCGGGCGCTGGCGAAGCCGATCCGGCGAGTTCCACCGAAGAATGAGGACCGGTACGCAGCCGTGACCAGTTCCGCACAGGCCTTGCTGCTGGAATAGGGGTCCTTGCCGCCGAGCGGATCCGTCTCGCGGTAGCCCCAGACCCACTCCCTGTTGTCGTAGCATTTGTCGCTGGTGACGTTGACCACCACGCGCACGCCGGAGCTCCGCACCGCCTCGAAGACGTGCACGGTGCCCATGACGTTGGTCGCGTAGGTCCCGACCGGATCGTCATAGGATGTTCGCACGATCGCCTGCGCCGCCATGTGAAACACGATCTCGGGCTGGAACTGGTCAAACACCGCCTTGACCGCGAGTGGATCGCGGATATCGGCGAAGACCGACACGATGTCCTGCTCAGTCTGCGCCAGATCGAACAGGTTGGGCGTCGTCGACGGCGGCAGCGCCAGACCCGCGACTTCGGCGCCGAGACGCCGTAGCCACACGACCAGCCACCCACCCTTGAAGCCAGTGTGCCCGGTGACGAGAACGCGCTTGCCGCTCCAGAAGCCTGGATTCATTGCCAACGCTTCCAGGGCGCCTGCCCGCTGTCCCAGAGCTGCTCCAGGTGCACCTTGTCCCGCAGGGTGTCCATTGCCTCCCAGAAGCCGGCGTGGCGATAGGCTGCAAGCTGGCCGTCCTGCGACAGGCGCTTGAGCGGCTCCTGCTCCCAGATGGTGGCGTCGTCGCCGAGATAGTCGAAGATCGCCGGCTCCAGCACGAAGAAACCACCGTTGATCCAGCGGCCGTCACCGCGCGGCTTCTCCTCGAAATGGCGGACCACGTCGTCGCCGATATCGAGCGCGCCGAAACGCGCCGGCGGCTGGATCGCGGTGACCGTGGCGTGACGCCCGTGAGCGCGATGAAACTCCCGCAGCGCACCGATATCGACGTCGGCGAGACCATCGCCATAGGTCATGCAAAACGTCTCGTTACCGACGTAGTCCCTGATGCGCTTGAGGCGGCCGCCGGTCATGGTGTTGAGACCGGTATCGACCAGAGTCACCTTCCAGTGCTCGGCGAACTTGTTGTGCACTTCCATCGAATTGTTGGCGAGGTCGAACGTCACGTCCGCCATATGCAGGAAGTAGTTCGCGAAATATTCCTTGATGACGTAGGACTTGTAGCCGCAGCAGATGACGAATTCGTCGATACCGTGCGACGAGAAGATCTTCATGATGTGCCAGAGGATCGGCTTGCCACCGATCTCGATCATGGGTTTCGGCTTGACGTGGCTCTCTTCGGTGATGCGAGTCCCGAAGCCACCTGCCAGAATCACGGCCTTCATGCTCATACCCGTCCAGCAGAAAACGTCACATCAGAACGATTAGCCCAGTCTTGTCAACAAGATCAAACCGCCCCGCCCCGTTTCCCGGAACGGTTGAAGTTGCCGACTTACCTGCTAAAGAAACGATTGAAGGATGGCAACCCCACCACCGGTGCGCCAGTCCTCTCGGGCGGTTCGCCGGCTGCCTGATTCCCACGCGGGGAAGTGGCCCCCGCTCGACGGACGTCCTGGAGGATTGATGCGAAAGAAGATCAGCCTTGTGACGCCCTGCTACAACGAGGAGACCGGAATTCGGGAATGCTACGCGGCGGTCAAGGAAATCTTCGACCGCGAGCTCCCGGGTTATGAGCGCGAGCACATCTTCTGCGACAACGCCTCGAGCGACCGGACGGTGGAGATTCTCAAGGAGATCGCAGCGGCCGATCCCTCGGTGAAGGTCATCGTGAATGCCCGGAACTTCGGCGTTTTGAGGAACACCTACAACGGCGTGCTTGCCTCGACAGGCGATGCCACCGTGCTGTTCATGCCCGCGGATTTGCAGGACCCGCCATCGCTGATCCCGACTTTCGTGAAGCACTGGGAGCAAGGCTACGAGATCGTGTTCGGCATCCGGGCCCGGCGCGAGGAGCCTTTCCTGAGCCGGACCGCGCGGCATCTCTACTACAAGATGATCAGCCGCATGTCGTATGTCGACTATCCGGCCGACGTCGGCGACTATCAGCTCGTCGACCGCAAGGTGCTGGACGCCATGAAGCAATTCGAAGACGTCCAGCCCTTCATGCGGATGATGCCGTTCGAATGCGGCTTTCGCTCGATCGGCGTGCCCTACACCTGGCTGGCGCGCAAGCACGGCATCTCGCGCAACCGGCTGTCGAGCCTGATCGACCAGGGGCTGCTCGGCGCCATCAGCTTCTCGACCGTGCCGCTACGTACTGCGTTTTTCTTCGGACTGATCATCTCGTCGCTGAGCTTCGCCTATGCGTTCGTCGTGTTCCTGCTCAAGATAGCCGGCTTCGACATCGGTCCGCACGGCATCCCCACGATCATCATCGGCCTGTTCTTCTTCGGGGGCGTGCAGCTGTTTTTCCTCGGCGTGCTCGGCGAATACATCGTGGCGATCTTCAATCAGGTCCGGCGACGGCCGATCGTGGTCGAGCGCGAGCGGATCAATTTCGATTGAACGCGCCCAGCTCTCGCTGGACGCATCAACAATCACTCCGGAACCACGCTTTTTATCTGATATGCCCGAGCGATACAGTCGTTTGGAAGACGGTCGGGATCACGCCCCAAATCCTGACTTACCAGTAGCTCCGGGCGAACCGTCCAGCCGGGCAGCACAAGGTCAGATCCTCCTGCGGATAACAGGAGATGCTCGCGGTGCAAGCTCTGTGTGCGGAAAGCATCTAAGAGAGGCCACTCGGCACGCATCAGCTTGAAGGCGCTTCCGTTGAGAATCGGCACCGTGAGCAGCGCGCACGCTATTGCTGTACCGACAGTACCGAGTCTTAAGTTGCTGACAAATGCCGTGATTGCAGAAAAAGCACAAGCAAACCCCACGATCAGCACGATGATCACTTCGTTGTTCGCTCTTGGGGGCAAGCGATCCGCTGTCGCATAGTACGCAACGAAGTGCGCCAAGTACGCACAACCAAAAAGCACGATTACCAATCCACCGGACAAGACTGCCAGCTTCTTTGTATTACCCTGTTTGGCTTTGAACGGAGCCAAACAAAGGCTAGCGGCAAGGGACCAGGGTATCGCGATAAAGAACGCTCGTATCCAATCCGCGCGCGATGGCCTGACGGCATATTTCAGCGCCTCCACCAAGTTCCCACTGCCCGGAAACAGGCCCATTCGTGTCGAATTCGCGGGCGCCAACAGAAGAATGGCAAATCCCGCCAGCGTGGCCGTCAACAATACGATATGCGCAGCTAACTGCGGTCGTGGATGGCCCGAAAATCGCCTGAATAAGAAAGAGCTACCGACGATCCCCACCAGCCAAAGAGGTGTAAATTCGTTGCACATCGCCGAAAGAAACGAAATCGCGGCAAGGCTGCTTACTCCCAGGCGCGAGAGCTCGCGGCCATCCGCAGCGCTGGTATATAGCTCCGCCAGAATGATCGCTACGAACGCCGCCGGGACCGCATAACACGCAGTCCCAGGTAACCAGTAGAGCAGTTCGCGAGGATCCTGCGAGTTGGCCCAGATCGTCGCGACTAGACCGAGGGACAGGAAGATCAGTCGACTGACCGGAGCGCCGCGGCACAACCGAGCTGTAACCCAAACCATGGAGCCTGCGAAAAACAGTGCGAAGGCAAGAAGCACTCCGGGATATGCTGCAACGAAATGTTGGGCGGAGCCGCCGGTAACGATTCCCGGCACTGCGATCAAGGCCAGTGGGACAACTCTACCGACGAGACTATGATAAAAGATGATCATCATCTTCAATAGGCCGTCGTCCCTGTAACGATAGAACCAGCAGAAGTCGTCGGACTCAGGGAAGGCATAAGGGGCAACAAGCAAGAACTTCGAAATCACATAGATTGGGACCGCGGCCGCGACGGCAAACAAGATGATGAACAAAAGTTCTGTCGTAAAAGGCTTGGATTTGTCCCCAGACTTCAGTCCCTCTTGGCTAGTAGTAACAATGTGATCCATTCTAAGAACTTTCATTCGGCAATGTTCGCCGCAACGTGTTTGGCCCCACAGGTCATTCTCTTCCGATGCGATGAGAGAAGACCGCCGAGAAGATCGACGCACGAATGCGTGGGCCTAGTGGTCAGGATATTGTTCGCAACCCCACTTAGCTTCGCCCGTGTAACGCCGCCCGCGTTCCCCTAGTCATGTGTTAGAATTTACCATACGGCGTCAGAGCGGCGCAACCAATGATCGAAACACCGAGCAACTGTCTAAGTCCGATGTAGGTGACCTGCCATCATCCAACCGGTCCACACTTCAGCCGGCGCTGAGCTTTTCTCTTTTTTCGCTTGCCAAGAGATTTCCGAGCGCCTCACTGCTAACGAACGCGAGCGCACCGAGCGCGGGAATGATCAGCCGAACTTCGGAGAAATCGGCAATTAGGAACACGATTCCTACATGGATCAGGGCCGGTGGGATGACAGCGGCCATCGTCCGGGTGATCGCGCGTGTTTTCAAGATGACAATCGCGAGCACCGGGCAGGCAATGGCGACCGCAATCTTCATGGTCAAAAGATTGCCTTTGAGCTTGGTAAAGTAGTCGCCACGCGCAATCAGGAATGAGCTGAAGTTCGCGTCAGGATGCATCCACAGCAGAATTTTTGGCACCGCCAGAGAGATGCCGACCAGCACTGCAAAAGCGAACCATTCCTTCGCAGTAGGCCAACGCCGCTCGAAGGCCGCGAGACTGACCAATACGAAGGCCGATGCGAATACGACGTCCGTCCGAGCAAAACTGATGATAAGCCCCGATATGATGGCGGCGGGGTAACGCTGAGATACCAGCAGAAACAGCTGCCAGAACAACCCACCTGCAATGAATACGGGCCCCATGCGCCCCGGATAGATGGCGATCTGCGTGTAGAACGCGAAGGTGAACAGGCAGAGCCAAGTCGAGATCGGCGAGAGCAGAAGGGTCGCCAGCGCAAACACCCCGAGGAACGATAAGGAGTCGAACATATAGTTGATCGCGATATGCGTGCGGTAAGTCGATCCTTGCAGGCGATCGTCGCCGAGAACCTGAACGTAGGTTTCCACGACCTTCGATATCAGCGGACGGATAATGCCTTCAACGAGCTCTCCATGGGCAAACGCCCGCTCGTGATCAAGGCTGTGCTGCATCTGCTCACGCAGCAAATTGGCCTCGTGAGCTGTGATTGACGCGGCCAGACAACAGCTGACGAGCAGTCCCAAGGCGACTGGACCGCGAAAATTCCTCCGAAACTTGAAGAGTAGTGGCAGCGGCGCCAGCGCGACGAGCACATAGAATGTTATGCTAGCAGCCCGCAACACATCGGGAAAAGTTACTCCAAGCTTCCGCAGCACCCAGGGAACGCGGTATCTGTCGACACTTCCAATCCACCACCACGTGTCGGAAAGCTCGAGCCACCACCAACCAACAACCAAGAGATTGGAGATGATCCAGAACACCATTACAAGAGTGAGCGATGGCGCCTTCATGCCGTCGCCGAGATCTAAGAGCCGCCCGTGAGGACCGGGCGATGACGTTATTGATCCATCTTGTGACAATCGATCGCTCAACTAGTGCTGGAGGATCCCGGCGAGATTCATGTGGGCGGGGCGCGAGTGCTCGATGCCCAGCAGCGTCCGCCGATTGTCGTTCGTGCGCTGCAGGTGCAGGCTGGCGAGCGTGACCCCGGCGCAGGTGGTGACTGTGCTTCCGCGACCGCTGAACGGCTTGAGGAAGTCGAACACACGAGGGCCGAACATATCCACGACCGACGTCTCGCGCGCCCCGAGCGGCGGGATCTCGCCGAAGTCCGCCTCGAGCTCCTCGCCGTCCTCGCGGATCAGCCTCGTCGTCGGCCGTGCCGGATGGGCATATTCGGGATCGGAAGAGTGATTGATTAGCAGCACACTGCTGACGATGTCGCTGGTCGCAATGATCTTCGGATTGATGCCGGTGAAGCCGACATGCGCCTTGAGCCGGCCCTCGTTCAAGGGCCGGGCAAACGCGCCGGTGCGGTAGATCGCGACGTTGTCCTGGTCGACATAGGTCATGGAATAGCTGGCAGGCGAGGATCGGAAGCCGTCCATTCGTCCGCGCGACATCACGGCGATGACCAGATAATCGTCCTGTGGCAGCTTGAGCGAGGCGAAAAGACGCGACAGCTCGATCTCGACGGACGCACCCGGCGCGTAATCCCGAGGGAACTCGTAAGTTGCCCGGTACTCGCCATTGCGCGAAAGAATGTGCAGCTTGAACCTCAGCTTCTTGGTGAAGCCCGATGCGACCAGGCTGGCGAGCTCGGGGACAAGATCCTTGAACGTTTCGCGAAAATTCTTGCGCAGGCTGCCGGCGACGAGGCTACGCAGATACCTGATGTCGATCGGACGATACCAGACAGGAATCGAGAAACCCATGCGCGATTCGACGCCGGCAAACGTCGGGAACATGAATCTGGGCTCGTAGGGCTTCCAGGGACGGGATGGGAAACGAGTCACGGACGCGCCCTTCAAAAATGATGCAAGCTGAACTTGCCGTTGGCAAACTCGTAATAGCTGAACGGACTGGCGATGTTGGTGCCTTTGAACTCGAGGGCAAAACCTTCGGCCACGCCGATCAGCTTTTCGGCCTCGGGGAAAAGATCCAGCGTGCCGATGCGCGCGGCTCCCATCGGTGAGATTTCCGGCAGCGCACGCTGGCCCAACTCGGTGCCGTCCAGGGCCATGAGCCGGGCCGTCCCGACGGAGACGCCCTCGGGCGCCATGCAGGAGTTCACCAGCACGACGCCCGATTCCTTCAGGAAACGGGTGAGATAGGATTGCATCCAGGCGGAAGTCGGGAATGGTGCCGCGGCGACCGGCTCGCGCTCGTGCGACAATGTCACCGCGCCGTGCTGCGAGAAATATTGTGCGTAATAGCCGGTGGTCACCTTCCGACCGGGACGAAGCTTATCGTGCTTCGGAATCAGCGCCATCGCCACCGTACCCGAAACCCGGGGACACAGATCCGAAGTTTGCAACTGCAGTTGGCCGTTGATGCCGAGTTCCCTGTGGAAATGACCGGCCGGCGTGCCCGCACCATCAAAGAACCAGACATGCGCATCCACCTCCGGATGGTCCTTCATGAAGACCGAGAAGTAGTTGAATGCGGAGACCTCCGTCGTGACGGTCTCGTCATTGCGGAGATAGAGAACAGCGGGCGGATAACCTCTGGCGACGGCTTCGCCAATCAGCAAATCACCGGGCATTCGACAGGACTCGGCGGGAGAGCAAGGGATCGACACAGCTGGTCGGCGGCTTAACCCAAATCATACGCGATGTTCTTGCCCGCATGCTAAAACGTCAGCGCGATTTCAGCGCCTGTTTACGCTGTGCCGACAAGGGAATCAACCGGGAACGCCGCTGCAGCGAGCGATACGCAACAATGCACTTTAAGTCCGCAAGGCCGCCGTCAGGCTCAAGTTTCGGCGCCGAAGCGGCCGCTGGACATGAGGGTGCTCTTGCTACCAGAACGAGTGCTGCCATCGCTGCGGTCGAATCCTTGCATTGGGGCTGCGGCTCCCGTATGACCGAACTGGCTAGTGACTTGGTATCCACCTCACACAGGCGGAACATCGGCCTTTCCTGGACCTACACCGTGCTTCAACGACCGCTCGTCAGCATCACTCCGATTCTGGCCGTTCCATCGAGGAAGTGCTGACGTGCGCTGGCAAACAAAGGCGCGGGCGTTCTCCGTATTGTCGAACATTCCCTGGGGCAAATGTCTGCAATACGCCCCGCAGCGCACGTCCCACGACGGCTGCTGCGGGCGGAAAGGCAGGTCCTGATGGCCGCGCACTTAAGAAGCTTTTCGCCGGAACACCCGTTCACGCTCTGCTTCCTGATCATTGGCAGCGAGGCCAAGCTACCGAAAGGAGATTGAAGATCTTCAATTCTCGGCTGCTACGACGGCCCCCATCCTAGAGATCTCGCGATGTGGACGACCACCTTTGTCCTAACCTTGCTGTACTTCCTGATCCAGCTCGGCACCGGGTTTTCGATCTTGGCCATTGCGCCTGCGAGCCTGGTATCGGCATGCCGGCTCACGAAGGCTCAGTTCGTTGTCCTTGGATTTAGCGTCGGCGCCTCTGCCACGGGCATCCTGCTCGGCGCCCTATCGCTATTCGTGACCGACATCTGGCTTCAGTTCGCGACATTGGTCGTCGTATCCTGCTTCGGACTTGCCTGGTCATTGCCTAGCTGGTGCCCGAGCCCCAATGAGGCGCGCGCGGCTGCCACTTGGTGCATTCTGTCGCTACCAATCGCGCTGCTGACATGGTGGTGGTCGTTCGGCGCATTTTCCAGCTTTCCCTTTGCGGACATCGGCGCTGATGTTCACTGGATGAAGACTGCACAAGAGTACGCCGATGGCGGTATCATCAATCCGTATGCGGCCCAGTCCTATGTCGATCTTCGTTCGGGAGTAGCAGGCGCGCTCGCGGGAACGCTGGGCCTCGAACTCCTTAGATTTACCTGGACCTATCGCTTCTTCTCGATCCTGTTTTTCCTATTGGCGTCCTACGCCTTCGTGCAGGGCGTCTATCCCACCTCGGCCCGGAAATGGATCGCTTTCTTCTTTGCCGCGACCAGCAATGCAGTCGCCCTGATGACGAACGGCAGCCTGGCGGTCGTCAGCAGCGTCGTATTTCTCGGCGTGCTGATCAGCAATGCGCCGCGCGAGGCAAACGCTATCTCGGCCCGATCTGTTCTGCTGCTGACTATTGCCGCGGGCGCGACTCTGCTGCTCGCGTTCGTCTTGAACAACAACACGCTCGTGCTTGCTCTGCTCATAGCCGGGCTGTTCCTGCTCAGGATTTTCGGCGGCGCCGGAAGATATGGCGCGGTTTTCCTTCTTGGTTGCATCTGGCCGGCGACGCTGGTGCTTGCACATCGCGGCTCCTACCTGTTCGTTCCGATCGCTGTGGCCAGCTGGCTCATGTATCTCGCGATGGCGCGAATGAATTCCGCCTGGCCATCGCCCAGCCTCGCGGTGCTGCGGATTCTGTCCTTCGTGTTGCCCCCGATCATTCTCGGAATTGTCGTCAGCGTGGTGGGAATGCGCTTCGGCTACATCCCTTCAATGAGCGCCAACGACACATTTTCCTCGATTACGGAATTGATGCTGGGCAGAAGGATAGAAGGCGGTGAAGAGCTCTTCCTGGGCTCCGGACCGCTGGTCGCCACGATCGAGCTCGGCCGGACGATCGGTCCGGTCTTGTCCATCTGTACTACGCTGGGCATTGGGTGTTGGTGGATGACCCGACCCGCCCTCCGTAATACCTCCGGGGCGATCGGAGCTCGTGGCGACCGCTTCGTGACACTCGTTTGGTCATGGGTCGTAGGCTGTGGTCTGAGCCTTGCCGTGCTTTCGGGCTTCCCGTTCCTGTATCGCACCAGCGCGATCATACTGTCGCTGTTCACGATCACGGCTACCGAGCTCTTTAGTCAGTTATTCGTCGATTCTGATCGCTCCCCGCGTTATCGGAGAGCCCTGACGGCCGCCGCCGTCGCGCTGCTCGGGACGGCTCTCGTGATTCTGGTTTACGCATTTGCATGGCGAGCCGAGCTGCCCGTTGCCCGCTATCAGGCAGTCCTGCGACCGGTGGAATTGGCCGGCGTCGCGCTGCTCGTCGCGCTCGCGCTATTGACCCTGATTCAGTCGCGACGGGTCTCCATCTTCGCTCTGGCGGGGATCGTGGGCTTGGGAATGGCCATCGATAAGATCGGTCTGTCCGGCATCAACAGGAGTTACAGTTACGGCACCCTTCCCGACCGCACTGCGATCGTCTCACACTACAACGCCGACGAGCTCGAATTGGCCCATTGGCTCCGCCAGAATTTACGAAAAGGAATCATCCTCTCGGACCCGTATACGATGGGCATCGTGCGGGCGACCACCGGCGCGCCGGTCGTCTATCTGTTCTCCAATCTGGACACTGTGAACGAAATGACCGCAACGCGGGCGAAATCGGTCGTGCGCACGATTCTGCAGCCGGCCGAGGGCGATCAGCGGCTTGCAAGTACTTGCAGCCTGATCGCCCCTCTGATGGCATCCATCAGCACAGAAGTCTTGTTCCAAATGCGGAGGGCCGATGCTCTGAGCGGAATCATGCGGTCGGTCCGCAGTGCGCGGGCACCGGGCCAGGCCCCACCGCCTGCCGACGTTGCCGCCGCATTAATCCCTGAAATTCCGCCTGAGGAGGCCAAGGCTGCGATTAAGAACATCCTGGGGACGGGCGAAAACGCCTGGGAGCTCGTCGCGATCATCACACCCCGCACGATCGAGTGGACCCATCTCGCAGCCAACCAGCGTCTCGGTTATTTTCCTCCCGCAGAGCCGATAGAGCCGACGATCATTGATGCCCTTCGCGCAGGCCCGTTTCCGGTCCTGTTCGCCAACAGGCAGACCGTCGTCGTTCGCATTCCTTGTTCGCGCTGATATGAAGACAAGACGGGAATTGCCCGCCGCATTGCGGCAGATTGGCGTCGTGCTGCATCATTCATGCTGTCGAAGGGACAAATCATGCTGAGACAAGCCGTCATCCTCGTCGGCGGGCTCGGCACCCGCCTTGGCGAACGCACCAAATCCGTGCCGAAACCGATGCTCGAGATCGGGGGCAGGCCGTTTCTGGACACCCTGATCGATGAACTCGTCCGCTATCACGTATTCGACGAAATCCTCCTGCTTGCCGGCCATAAGGCCGACATCGTCGAGAGCCACTACGCCGGCGCTGTGCGGGGCCGGGCAAAGATCCTGGTGGCGCGCGAGACCGAGCCGCTCGGTACCGGCGGCGCGCTCGTGAACGCGCGCGATCTGCTGCACGACCGCTTCCTGCTGCTCAACGGCGACTCGCTGTTCGACTTCAACCTGCTTGATCTGATCGCACGTGCGCGGAACGGCCGGATTCACATGGCATTGCGCGACGGCGTTGTCGGTGACCGCTACGGGCGCGTCGCGCTCGATGGCGACGTGGTGCGCGATTTCATCGCCCCGGGTGCGGGCGCCACCGGTCCGGTCAATGCCGGAATCTACGTCGTCGACAAGTCCGTTCTCGCCGATATCGCGAAGCTTCCCGCCTCCCTCGAACAGGACGCGTTTCCCGGCCTTGCCTCGCGCGGCGAGCTGCGCGGCACCGCCTATCGCGGCTATTTCATCGACATCGGCATCCCCGACGATTTCGCGCGCGCCGACCGCGAGCTGCGCGAGAAGCTGCGGCGTCCCGCCGTGTTCTTCGACCGCGACGGCGTGCTCAACCATGATTCCGGCTACACATTCGAGACGCACAAGCTCGAATGGATCGACGGGGCACGCGAGGCCGTGAAGGCCGTCAACGACGCCGGCTATTTCGCTTTCGTCATCACCAATCAATCCGGCGTCGCGCGCGGCTATTACGAGGAGCATCACGTCGACACCCTGCACCGCTGGATGGCGGACCAGATGGCACTCGTCGGCGCGCATATCGACGCCTTCGAATATTGCCCCGACCATCCCGAGGGAACCGTGGCCCGCTATTGCCGTGTCAGCGACCGCCGCAAGCCGGGCGCGGGCATGATCACCGACCTGGCGCAGCGTTTTCCCATCGACATGGCGCGCAGCATGGTGATCGGCGACAAGCCAAGCGACCTCGAGGCCGCGCAGGAGGCCGGCCTTCCCGGCCATTTGTTCCAGGGCGGCAATCTCCAGGCGTTCGTAAGAGCGCGTCTGAACGCGTCCGGCAACACTTAGATGGCGCGTCAAAAACTGCTGCATCCCCGGGCATTTGGCAGCTTTCGCTCCGCTGCTCTGTTGCGCGCGACCGCCAGTATGCTATAGCGCCATCTTGTTGCGAAGACTGGCTTAATCGCCTTTTGGGGTCCGGCATGGCAGATCTGAGGGACGCCCGCGTCCTCGTTACCGGCAGCGACGGCTTCATCGGTTCGCATGTCGTCGAAGAGCTGGTGAAAGCCGGGGCCCGCGTCAAGGCGATCGTCTACTACAACTCCTTCAACTCCTGGGGCTGGCTGGACACCGTTCCCGCCGACATCATGAAGTCCGTGGAGGTGGTCGCCGGCGACATCCGTGATCCGCATTTCATGATCGCAGCCGCCAGCGGCTGCACCGACGTGCTGCACCTGGCGGCGCTGATCGCGATTCCCTTCTCCTATGTCGCGCCCGATTCCTATGTCGAGACCAATGTGCGCGGCACCGTGAACGTGCTCCAGGCCGCGCGCATGGCCGGCGTGCGGCGCTTCGTGCAGACCTCGACCAGCGAGGTCTATGGCACGGCACAGACCGTTCCGATCAAGGAGAGCCATCCGCTGGTCGGCCAGTCGCCCTACTCGGCCTCGAAGATTGCCTCCGATCAGATGGCGCTATCGTTCCACGCCTCGTTCGACATGCCGGTCGTCGTGATCAGGCCGTTCAACACCTATGGACCGCGGCAATCGGCACGTGCGGTGATCCCCACGATCATCAGCCAGATCGCGACCGGCAAGCGCAGGATTCGTCTCGGCGCCGTCAGCCCGACCCGTGACTTCTCCTTCGTCACCGACACCGCGCGCGGCCTGATCGCAGGACTCACCGCTCCGGCCGAGCAGACCGTCGGCCAGACCATCAATCTCGGCAGCGGCTTCGAGATCTCGGTCGGCGCCACCGCGCAGATGATCGCCGACGTGATGGGGACCACGATCGAGATCGAGACCGACGAGGCGCGCCTGCGCCCGGCGAACAGCGAGGTCGAGCGCCTCTGGGCCGACAATTCCAAGGCGCGCCAGCAGCTCGGCTGGGCCCCGGAATTCGGCGGGATCGAAGGCATGCGCCAGGGCATCGAGAAGACGGTGAACTGGTTCACCAATCCCGTCAATCTCGGCCGCTACAAGGCGGACGTCTACAATGTCTGAGGCAATTGTGGGAACGGCCGCGACCAGATCCGACATTTCTACGCGCACCTTCGATCCGAAGGCCGTGGTCGATGCCGTCCGGCGCGCCGCAGGCACGCCCAACGGCATCCTCGGCCTGCACGAGCCGGTGTTTGCCGGCAACGAGGTCGCCTATCTCGAAGAATGCATCAAGAGCACTTTCGTCTCCTCGGTCGGCCCGTTCGTCGACCGATTCGAGCGGATGCTGGAAGAGGTGACGGGCGCCAGGCGCGCGGTCGCCGTCGTCAACGGCACGGCGGCACTGCACGCCTGCTTCCGCCTCGCCGGCGTCGAGCCCGGCGACGAGGTCATTTCGCCGGCGCTGACCTTCATCGCGACCACGAACGCGATCGCCTATTGCGGGGCGGTGCCGCATTTCGTCGACAGCTCCTTCGCCACGCTCGGCATGGACCCGCGCGCCATCGCCGCGCGGCTCGAGAGAATTGCCGAGCGAACGCCAAAGGGCGCGGTCAATCGCGAGACCGGACGCCGCATCGCCGCGATCTCGCCGATGCACACGTTCGGGCATCCCGTCGAGCTCGACGAGATCGCCGCGATCGCCCGCGACTGGGGCATCGCACTGGTGGAGGACGCCGCGGAATCCTTGGGCTCGACCTACAAGGGTCACGCCGTCGGATCGCAGGCGCGGCTCGCGGCGCTGAGTTTCAACGGCAACAAGATCGTCACCACAGGCGGCGGCGGCGCCATCCTCACCAACGACGAGGAGCTGGGACGCCGCGCCAAGCATCTCACCACCACCGCGAAGCTGCCGCACAAATGGGCCTTCGTGCACGACGAGATCGGCTTCAACTACCGCCTGCCCAACCTGAACGCCGCGCTCGGCTGCGCCCAGCTCGAGCAGCTCGACGGATTCCTGGCAAGCAAGCGCCGGCTGGCGGCAGCCTATGAGCGCGTCTTTGCGGACGTTCCCGGCGTGAGCTTCTCGCGCGAGCCCGAGGGCACCACGAGCAATTACTGGCTGAACGCGATCCTGCTCGACGAGGCCCATGCCGGACGGCGGGACGACCTGCTGACGGCGCTGAACGAAGCCGGCTTCGGCGCGCGGCCGGCCTGGACCCTGATGCACCGCCTGCCGATGTTCTCGGACAGCCCGCGCGGCGATCTCTCCACCGCCGAGTCGATCGAACGCCGGCTGATCAACCTGCCGAGCAGCGCCAGCATCAGAGCCCGCGATGAATAGCGGCGCGCGAAAGATCTGCTTCGTCACCGGCAGCCGGGCCGATTTCGGGCTGCTGCTCTGGCCGATGCGCGCGATCCGCGAGACATCGGGCTTGAGGCTCCAGCTCATCGCCACCGGTATGCATCTCGCGCCCGAGTTCGGCTACACCTTCAACGCCATCCGCGACGAGGGCTTCGAGGTCGACGAGCGCGTCGAGACGCTGCTTGCCAGCGACACCGGCGCGGGCGTTGCAAAATCGGTCGGGCTCGGCGTGATCGGCTTTGCCGACGCGTTCACGCGACTGCGACCGGATCTCGTCGTCGTGCTCGGCGACCGCTTCGAGATGTTCGCGGCCGCCCAGGCCGCGATGTTCATGCGGCTGCCGATGGCGCATCTGTTCGGCGGCGACGTCACCGAAGGCGCCGTCGACGAATCCGTCCGCCACGCCATCAGCAAGATGTCGCATCTGCATTTCACCAGCAATCAGGACTCGACGCGGCGCTTGATGCAGCTTGGCGAGCACCCAACCCGTGTCCACACCATCGGCTCGGTCGGCATCGACGCCATCAAGCATCTCGTTCTGATGAACCGCGACGACATCGGCAACGCGATCGGGATGCCGCTCGGCGAACGCAATGCGCTCGTGACGTTCCATCCGGTGACGGTCGAGGCCGGACGCTCGGTGGCCGAGCTGGACGAGCTGTTCGCGGCGCTGTCGAGGCTCGATCCCGGCTTTCGCCTCATCTTCACGCTCGCCAATGCCGATGCCGAAGGGCGCGCGCTGAACGACCGGACCAAGGCCTTCGCGGCCGGCCGGCCGAACACGATCGCGGTCGCCTCGCTCGGGCAGCTCCGCTATCTCAGCCTGATGAGCCAGGTGGACGTCGTGATCGGCAATTCGTCGAGCGGCATCCTCGAAGCGCCGTCATTCGGTGTTCCGACGGTGGATATCGGCGACCGTCAGAAGGGGCGCGAGCGCGCCGACTCGGTATTTCACGCCACGCCCGAGCGCGGCGCGATCGCCGCGGCGATCTCGCAAGCGCTTCAGCGGGGCCGCAAGGACACCGTCAATCCCTATGGCGACGGCGATTCCAGCCGGCGCTTTGCCGACATCATCGCGGCCATCCCGGATTTCGGCCAGCTCCTGAAGAAGGGCTTCTACGAAGCTCCCGCAAACGGAGCGCGGCCATGACGAGACACACGCTGATCATCGCGGAGGCCGGCGTCAATCACGACGGCAGCCTGGACAAGGCACTGGCCCTCGTCGATGCTGCGGCCGATGCTGGTGCCGACATCGTCAAGTTCCAGACCTTCAGCGCGAAGGCGCTGGCGGGCGGAGCGGCGAAGAAGGCCGACTATCAGCAGCGGACGACGGACGCCGCCGAGAGCCAGCTCGCCATGCTGGAACGTCTCGAGCTGCCCCAGGCTGCGCATCATACGCTGATCGCGCGCGCCGAGGAGCGCGGCATCGCGTTTCTGTCGACACCGTTCGACGACGCTTCGCTGGCCTTTCTGCTGTCGCTCAAACTGCCGCGCATCAAGATCGGTTCGGGCGATCTCACCAATGCCCCGCTGCTGCACGCTGCAGCGAGGGCCGGTGCGACGCTGATCCTCTCGACCGGCATGGCGACGCTCAGCGAAATCGAGGAAGCCCTCGGCGTATTGGCGCACGGCTACGCGCAGCGCAACGATGCTGCGGGCCTCGCATCTTTCCGCGCGGCGTGGCGCGATCCGGCAGCGCGCGCCACGCTGGCGCGGCACGTCAGCCTGCTCCATTGCACGACCGAATATCCCTGCCCCATCGCCGATGTGAACCTCGCTGCGATGGCGACGATGCGGTCGGCGTTCCAGCTTCCAGTCGGCTATTCCGATCACACTGACGGTTTCGAGGTTTCGGTCGCCGCGGTCGCGCTCGGGGCGGCGGTCATCGAGAAGCACCTGACGCTGGATCGCAGCGCGCCGGGTCCCGACCACGCGGCCTCGCTCGAACCTGATGATTTCAAGCGGATGGTCGGCGCCATCCGCAATGTCGAGGCCGCGCTCGGCGACGGCGTTAAGGCGCCGAGGGAGTCCGAGGTCGGGAATGTGCCGGTGGCGCGCAAGAGCATCGTGGCGGCACGCGCACTGAAGGCCGGCGAGATCATCGGCCCGGCCGACATCACCGCCAAGCGGCCGGGCACGGGGCGGTCGCCGATCGAGTACTGGTCCCTGATCGGAACCGCGGCACCGCGGGCGCTCGAGCCGGACGATCCAGTCTAGCGGCGAGGCTTGGCAGGAACCCCGCGCAGCACCGACCCGAGCGGCCATGAGCCCGTGACGACAGAGCCCATCGCGATCAGCGTATCGTTCCCGATGGAAATGTGATCGCGGACACGGCTGCCGAGCCCGACGAAGCAATTGTCGCCGATCTCCGCGCCGCCGCCGACCACCGTTCCCGGAGACAGATGGGTGTAGTGTCCAATGCGCACGTCGTGCTCGACGACCGCGCCCGAATTGATGATGCAATGATGGCCGATCATGCTTTGCGCATTGACGATCGCGCCCGGCATGACGACGCTGCCCGCACCGATCGTGGCCGACGGCGAGACGAACGCGCGGGGATGGATGACCGACGCCCAGCGATTCAGCTGCAGCCGGCCGATCATCTGCCGGCGCGCGGGCCCCGCCTGCATCGTTCCGACCCCGACCACGAAGGCGGCATCGGGATAGTTCGGCGCAACATCATCGGTTCCGAGATAGCGCGCATCGCCCAACGTTCCCGGCTGGCGGTCGAGGAAACCGATGACGTTGAACTGGCCCGACAGAAGCGCTGCCTCGTAGACCATGAAGGCATGTTCGCCGCCGCCGATGATGATCAGATCGTCCATCCCGATTCCCCTGAGCTGCACCGATCTTAGCGGGCGGGCCCGGACGCTTCAAACCGACCGATTGCGCCCGAAAACGCGTGAATTAACAAGGACAAGCCCGGGTCCCCTGACGGGGTTGACGCCGCCTCTCGCAGCCGCGATATAGCAGGCTCAGCCGTGGGCTGCCCACAAATCCGGCGTGTACGAGGCAGAATTGCCATGAAATCCTGGCGCAAGGCCATCGTCGGTACCCAGGCCAGTGTGGGCGAGGCCATTGCCGCGATCGAGAGCGGAAGCATCCAGATTGCGCTGGTGCTGGACGACCAGAACCGGCTGCTCGGCGTGGTCACCGACGGCGACGTCAGACGCGGACTGCTGCGCGGCATCGCCCTCACGGGGCTTGCAACCGATATCATGAACCGGACGCCAGTGTCGGCCCCTGCGACCATGTCCCGTGAGGATCGCCTGCATTTGATGCGGCAGAGGTCGATCAAGCAGCTCCCGCTCGTCGACGAGGGCGGCCATCTCGTCGTGGTCGAGACGCTCGATGAACTGCTCGAGCCGCGCCAATATCAGAATCCGGTGCTGATCATGGCCGGCGGCCTTGGCGAGCGCCTGGGCGCGCTGACGCGCGACGTGCCGAAGCCGATGCTCAATGTCGGCGGCCGCCCACTGCTCGAGACGATCGTCCGCAACGTCGTGCAGCAGGGCTTTGGCAACATCTTCATCTCGGTGAACTACAAGGCCCAGACGATCAAGGATTACTTTGCAGATGGCGCCGCCTTTGGCGCCAACATCCAGTACGTGCACGAGACCGAGCGCCTCGGCACCGCCGGTGCGCTCGGGCTGTTTGCAACACCGCCGGATCTGCCGATGATCGTCACCAACGGCGACATCCTCACCACGATCAACTACGGAGCGCTTCTCGACTTCCACAACGGAGCGCCGGCAGAAGCGACGATGGCTGTCCGCGAGCACAAGGTGCACGTCCCCTATGGGGTGGTGTCCACCACGGACGGATTTCTCCAGACCATTCGCGAGAAGCCGACCGAGAGCTGGTTCGTCAGTGCCGGCATCTATGTAATCGGCAGGTCGGTCTTCCGCCACGTCACGCCGGGCGTCAGCATCGACATGCCGACCGTGCTCGAGCGCGTGATTGCCGACAAGGGACGCGTCGCGGTCTATCCGATTCGCGAGTACTGGCTCGATATCGGCCGGCTGGAGGATTTCGAGCAGGCGCATGCGGAGTTTCACGAGGTCTTCCCGTGACCTCGACAACAGCCGTCGTGGTTGGCCTCGGCTCGATCGGCACAAGGCATGCGCGCGTCCTGCGCGAACTCGGCCTTCGGGTCGCAACGGTCAGCCGGCGCGAAGGTGGCGACTACGGTTCGATCGCGCAGGCCGTTGCGGCGGCGCATCCGGACTACGTCGTGATTGCCACCGAGACGGCGCGCCATGCGGACAATCTGCAAGAGCTGGCGCAAACCGGCTTCCATGGCAAAGTCCTCGTCGAAAAGCCGCTTTTCGCAACGCCGGCACCGCCCCCGAAATATCCGTTTGCCCATGTCAGCGTCGGATACAATCTGCGCTTTCACCCAGTGATGACGGCGCTGGCGGACACGCTGCGCGGACGCGACGTGATCACGGTCGGCGCCTATGTCGGCCAGGACATCAGGGACTGGCGACCGGACCGCGATCACCGCACAACCGCCTCCGCCACGGCTGATGCCGGAGGCGGCGTGCTGCGGGATCTCAGCCACGAGCTGGACTATCTGCTCTGGCTGTTCGGGCCATGGCATCGCGTCGCAGCACTTGGCGGCGCCTCCGGCACGCGCGACATCGACGTCGAGGACCACCTCGACCTGCTGCTCGATATGCAGCGGGCGCCGTCCGTCCACGTCCATATGGACTATCTCGACCGTCAGGGCGTTCGTCGCATTCGCGTCAATGTCGATGACGACACCATCGAGGCCGATCTCGTCGGCGGCCGCCTCGCCGTCAACGGCAAGGCAAGGGAGATCCCCAGCGAGCGCGACCAGACCTATCGCGACATGCATGTGGCGGCGATGCGTGGCGCCAGTCCGGCCTGTTCGCTGCCGGAGGCCCTCGGCGTCATGCATCTGATCGACGCCAGCGAGCGCGCGCTGCGCAGCAAGACCTGGGTTTCGCCATGAGCCTTGTCTGTACCATCTGCGCGCGAGGCGGCTCGAAAGGTGTCGTCGGCAAGAACGCGCGCGATCTCCTGGGTAGGCCCGTGCTCGCGTGGAGCATCGAGCAGGCGCGCGAGACCGGCCTGTTCGACGCGATCGCCTTCAGCAGCGATTCGGACGCCTTGCTCGATGCGGCGGTGAAGGCCGGCGCCGATATCGCGGTCAAGCGCCCCGACGAGATGGCGACCGACACCGCGCCGAAGCTGCCGGCGATCCGGCACTGCCTCGAGCAGGCCATAGCGCAAATGGGTCGGACGCCGGAAATTTTCGTCGATCTCGACGTCACGTCCCCGCTCAGGCTGGCCTCGGACATCACCGGTGCAGTGGCGTTGCTGCGCGAGAGCGGCGCGCGCAATGTCATCACCGGTGCGCCGGCGCGGCGCTCGCCGTATTTCAACCTCGTCGAGCAGCGCACCGACGGCAGCGTCGGCCTCTCGAAATCCGCGAATCCGCCGATCACCCGACGGCAGGACGCCCCGCGCTGCTTCGACATGAACGCGTCGATCTATGTCTGGCGGGTCGCACCGTTCCTGGAGCACCCCGCGGTGTTCTATCCGGATACGCGCCTGTTCGAGATGCCGGAAGAGCGTTCGATCGACATCGATTCGGATCTCGATTTTGCATTGGTGGAACTGTTGCTCCGCCAGCGGCTGCCGGCCTGAGGAGGCGCAAGCGATGACCACGAGCTTCAAGGCTCTGTTCGATCTGACTGGGCGGACGGCCGTCGTCACCGGCGGCTGCGGCATTCTCGGACGTCGATTTGCCGAGGGGCTTGCCGAGTTCGGCGCCAATGTCGCGATCGTGGATCTCGATCAGGCTGCGACCGACGCCGCGGCGGCCGACGTCGCCTCACGCCATGCCGTCCGGGCCAAGGGCTATGGTTGCGACATCACCAATCCCGATGCGGTGCGCAAGACGGCCGATGCAATCGAATCCGACCTCGGAGTGGTCTCGATCCTGCTCAACAACGCCGCCAGCAAGACCCGCGATGTGGACGCCTTCTTCGCCCCGGTCGAGACGTTCTCGCAGGATACCTGGCGCGAGATCATGTCGGTCAATCTCGACGGTATGTTCACCGTCGCGCAGGTGTTCGGCGGCCGGATGGCCGAGCGCGGCTATGGTGCGATCGTGCAGACCGCCTCGATCTACGGCCTGATGGCACCCGACCAGCGCATCTACGACGGCTCCGAATATCTCGGCCGCGCCATCAACACGCCGGCGGTCTATACGGCGTCTAAGGCCGGGGTCATCGGCCTGACCAAGCACCTCGCGACCTACTGGGGGGCGAAGGGCGTTCGGGTCAATACGCTCACCCCGGGCGGGGTGGAGAGCGGACAGAACGAGACGTTCAAGACGCGCTACGGTGCTCGCGTCCCGCTTGGCCGCATGGCGCGGGCGGATGAGATGGTGGGGACCATGCTGTTCCTGGTGTCCGACGCGGCCTCCTACGTGACCGGGCAGAACATCGCCGTCGATGGCGGATTGAGCGCTTGGTAACGAAACACCAATGATCAAGCGCCTGATCCAGAACACGGTGATTTCGGCGTTTGCCTTCGGCGTGGCCGCCTTGCTGGGCCTCGCAGTCATTCCGCTGATCATCGGAACCTGGGGGGTGACCGAGTTCGGTCTCATCGTCATTTCGCGGCTTCTGCTTCCCAGCGGCATGATGGCGGTGCTTGACCTCGGTCTGTCCGAGGTCGCAACCCAGGTCGTCGCGCGCGCGCGCGAGCACCGCAACTGGACCCAGGCCAGCCGCCAGATCGCCTTCCTGGGCGCGGCCTCCATCGCTCTTGCCTTGATCCTCAGCGCCGCGATCTGGCTCGCGACGCCACTGTTCGTCATCGCGATGAAGGTTGACGCCGCGCACCTCGAGACGTTCGCCCGGATCATGCACTACACTGCCCTCGCAAATCTGATCTTCGTTCCGGCGCTGGTGTGGGAAGGCATTGTCAAAGGCTTCGAGCGCTACAACCTGCTCCGCGCCGCCGAGGTCACGTCGACGGCGGCCTATGTCGGCCTGACATTCGCAGCATCGTGGGCGGCGGCAGGCTTCGAGGTGGTCGCCTACATCTATCTCGCCACCCTGGTCGCCCGCGCCGTCGTCATCGGAATTGCCGCCTTCGTCGCCCTGCGGCACAAGCACGTGCGATTGCTGCCCTGGACCCGGGACATCCGAAAGGACATTCTGCATCGTTGCCTGCTGCTGCTGCAAGGCAAGCTGATGGGCGGCATTTCCGGACCGCTTCAACCGTTCCTGATCGGATTGCTGTTCGGCCCCAGGGCCGTCGGCACCTACGACGCGCTGGTACGATTGTCGCGGCTCTCCAAGGTTGTGGTCAGTCTCCTGACTTCCGCTCTGCTTCCGGTTGCCAGTCGGCTCGACGAGCGCGGCAGCGCCGCGTCGTTCCAGCGCCTCGGTGACCTCGGCCTCGTCATGATGCCGATGTTCGTCGTGCCGCCGCTCGCCAGCACCGCTATCCTTTCGCCTCAAATCATGGAGATCTGGATCGGCCCGCTTCTTACGCCTTACGCGTTCTGGATGGGCCTGAGCTTCCTGGTTCCGATCTGCGCGCAATATGTGGCAATCGGCAGCCTGATCTTCCTGACGCGGCCCGAGGTGCAGGCCAAGCTCAACCGGCTGGTGGCCGTTCAGCTTCTGATCTGGGCGGCGGTGTCCGCCGCGACACTGCATTTGTTCGCGGAACGCGCCCTGATACTTGGCCAGGTCATCGGCAGTATCGCCGTGCTTCCCTTGCAGTTGAGAGAGTTGCGCAGTGCACTCGAGCTCGATCGCAATCAGTTCGCGAAGATGATCGGAACCCAGTTCGCAATCCTTCTCCTGGCAAGCGTTTTTCTAGCAACAATTGCAGGTTACATTTGGTTCGACAGCGTGCTAAAGCTCGCGCTCGGTTCCATGGTTTTCTGTCTGGTGACCTGGGCGCTCCAGTACTTTCTGGTCCTCGAGCATCGGCACCGGACCGTATTTCCCGCAGTCGGGCAACTGATGGGACTGACATCCAAAGCAGCTAAATGAACATCCACGCGACAGATTCGAAGGCGGTCAACACAGGGTTCGCTCCGGCGTCGTTGTCGGACAAGGCCACGACTTATGCCATAGACGCGGCAAGGAGCATTGGCCGTCTTGCCTTGCGCCGCGTGAAGCGCACGGCAGACGTCGTCGATTCCGAGTACAATCTGACGCATTGGCTGCGAATGCTGACCGAGAAGAGCTGGACGAAAGCCGCCAGCATCGACGAGTTCCTGATACCAGAGAATCCCGCGCAGGGTCTTCGCAAGGTGGACAATCAGATCTGCAGGGTCGCGGCCGACGACTATTATCGCTACCGGGCCCGAGCCCTCGGCGACTTGCTCGCGCGGCACGCAGGTGGCGCCACGGAGATCGTCGAGCTCGGCGCCGGCTGCGGCATCAACCTGCTTTCGCTTCACCTCAATCATCCCGACTGGAAGCTGCACGGGTTCGACATTGCACCGAACGGAATCGCCGCAGGCCGCGAGATCGCGGCGCATTTTGGCCTGTCGGACCGGATTTCGCTCGACAGGATCGACCTGACCGACGGCAACGACCCGAGTTATCCCGCCATCAGTGGTCAGGTCGTCTTCACCTATTTCTGCATCGAGCAGATCCCTTATGACGTGCGCAAGGTGGTGGACAACATCATTGCTGCGAAGCCGAAGCGCGTCATCAACATCGAGCCGACGACGGAGCTGCTGAATCTCTCGAGCCCGCGAGATATCGTCAGCTTCCTCTATATCCGTTCGGTCGACTACCAGACGCAGCTGTTCTCGACGCTCGACGAGTATGAGCGACAGGGCCGCGTCCGCGTCCTGGCGCGAGAACGGATGCCGTTCGCGCCGACGATCCACAATGATGGTTTTTTGTATTGCTGGGAGCCCACATGACAACCATCAACACGACGGCCGATCAGTCTACCCCGAAGAGGGCCAAGATCAGCCAGTTCCGCCGCCTGTTGTGGCACGTCAACCGCACCGACCTCGGATGGGCGGTGAAGGCGGCTCTGACCGCCCTGCAACTGCCTGCGCGCAGCAAGCGCGTCGCACTGCTGAAGCAGCTTCCCACGAAGCCCGAGTGGTCCGAGGCGAGCCGCAAGCTCGCCGAGGATGGTTATGTCGACGTGTCCGCGCTCGTGGATCGCAGCCTCGCGGAAGCCGTTGCCTCGTTCGCGGACCGCAAGGTGAAGCGCCTCAACGAGCTCGTCGGCCAGCAGAAGGAACGGCACAAATCCTTTTGGGTTAGCCTGCTGGATGAAGATCTCGTCAACGGCTCCTTTGCCACCGACCATCCCTTCGTGCGCTACGCCCTGCAGCCTGCTGCACTGCGCATCATCGGTGACTTCATGCACGATCTGCCGCAATTGTCCGACGTGGTATTGACGTTGTCGCAACCGACCCCGAATCAGGCGCTGAGCTTCTCGCAATTGTGGCACCTCGATCACGACGACAAGCGCGTCTGCAAGCTCTTCATCTATCTGACCGACGTTCGGGAGAGCGCGGACGGACCGTTCACCTTCATTCCGGCCGGGCCATCGAAGGCGTTCCGCAACACGCTCAAGAGTCACATGAGCGACGCCCAGGTGTTCGCCAAGACCGGCCCCGATGCGGTCAAGGAAATGATCGCGCCGCGCCTGTCGTCCTTCATCGTCAACACAGCCCGCTGCCTGCACATGGGAAGCCGGATCCAGTCGGAACACAGCCGCCTGCTGTACACGGCGACATACATCCAGCAGCCGCGCATTTATCCCGAACCGCCGCCGCGCTTCCGCGCGGTCGGTGCCCTGACGGAGCTCGAGCGCACTGTGATGCGGCTCTGACGCGGATCTGCCGGGAGCTCACATCTTGCGCATAGGCCTCGTGGTCGATCACCCCAAGCGTGACCTGCCTGGGGCAGTCATGCTCGCTTATCAACTCGCGCGGCGCGGCGTCTCCGTCATGCTGGTGCCGATGTACGAGCAGGCCGTCGACGTGCCGCGGCTCGGGCTGGACGCACTGGTCGTCAACTACGCACGTGCCGTCAATCTCGACCTGATGCGCAGCTTCGCCAAGGCGGGCCTCGCGCTTTACGTGCTCGATACCGAGGGCGGCGTGCTCGCCGAGAAAGGCGGCAATTCGCCACCGGCGATGGCGGCCCACATCAAGGGCAGCGGCTACGCGGACATCCTGACGGGCTATTTCTTCTGGGGCAGCCGGCTGCACGACGCCTTTCTCGCCGCCGAAACGATGAAGCCGGAGCAGCTTCACCTTACCGGATGCCCGCGCTTCGACTTTGCAGCCCCACGCTGGCGCACGCTGCTCGACGGCGAGCCGCGCGGCTATCTGCTCGTCAACGCCAACTTTCCACTGGTCAATTCACGCTTCACCGGCAAGCCGGGCGGCGAGCGCGAAGCGATGGTGCGGGCCGGCTGGGACGGCACCTATGTCGATCGCTTCATCGCGGACCTGAAGCAGGTCTTCGCGAGCTATCTCGCCGAGATCGACCGGCTTGCCGCAGCGCGCCCCGACCGCAACATTCTCGTGCGACCGCACCCCTTCGAGAGTGAAGACGTCTACCGCAGCGCGCTCTCGCGCCACGCCAACGTCCTGATCGACGGCACCGGCAGCGTGCTCGACCGCATCCGCAATGCGGCCGCCGTCATTCATCTCAATTGCGGAACGGCCGTCGAATCGGTCCTGCTCGGCAAGCTCCCGCTCCAGCTCGAATACCTGAACACGCCGACGACCGCCGGCCATGCCGCGCTGCCCGCACGCGTGAGCCGGCCGGTCGCCTCGTTCGACGAGCTGCTCAGCGCCATCGACCATATCGAGCGCGAGACCGAGGCCTTCGATTTCGCCCGCGTTCACGCTGCCGATATCGAGGCCTTCTTTCACCTGAACGACGGGCAAGCCGCCGAACGCGTCGCCGACGTCCTGACGCGCGCGACGAACGCGCGCCGGCCCTACGTATCGCTGCTTGCCACCATGAAGGGCACGCGCGACAAGCCGAGCATCGGCCAGATCATCAAGGGCGCCGCCAGCGCGGCGCTCGGCTCGGCCGTCACCGAGCGGCTGCGCAGCCAGTTCAATCCCGCCCGTCGCGACAAGCGGATCGCACCGTCCCTCGTCCAGCCCCTGCTTCAGCGCATCGCCGCGCACGATCAGGCGAGCCCGTCGCAATATACGGCAAGGCGCGCACATTGCGCGATGACGGGCTTGCCGCTCGCGAGCATTGCGATCGAACACGCCCACTAGAGCCATGACAGCATCCGCAACGACCATTCTCATCACCACGCTTGCCGAATATCAGACGCGGTTCTGGATTCCGGTAGCGCAACGCTTGCGCGCGGCAGGCCATGACGTGGAGCTGCTTGCCTTCGACGATCGCAGCGCCGAGATGTCGGCGGCCGGGGGCGTGCCGGTCACGAACATGTATCGCGAAGGCCTCAAGGCCGCCCCCTCGCCCGACGATCGCGGCGCGTTCGATACGCGCGTCGCCGCCTACGGCCTCGACGGAACCAATTTCCTGTTCAGCCATGAACGCTTCACCTTCGGTATCCGCGATAGCGCCGCCTTGCGCCGCCGCTTCATGATCTACGCCAACGCGATGGAGACACTGCTCGACCGGCTGGAGCGGCAAGGCAAGCGCGCCGAGCTGGTGCAGGAGCTCGGCGGCTTTCTTTCGGTGATCGCGAGCTTCTACGCCGCAAGGCGCCGCAACATCCGCAACTGGTTCATCGAGCCGTCGTTCTTTCGCGGCCGCATGTACTTCACGCCCGACACGCTCGGCGCGCCCGACGTGATGCCGACGCCGGCGGACACGGTGTCGTCCGAGGTCCGCGCCTATCTCGACGACACGCTGACGCAGCGCGCGATCGTCATTCCCAAGAAGGACCAGCATCATTATTCGGCGGCCTTCAAGAAGGTCGTCAATTTGCGCAACGCCAATCGTCTCGTCGAAAAGCTCTGGGACCAGTTCGCGCTCGGCAAGCACCAGGAATTCGGGCACAATCTGCGTCACGCTCAGGTGCATGCCGCCATGGCGCTCAACGCGACGCGGCTGCGCAAGCTCTACCAGCCGCTTCCCCAAACGCCCTTCGTCTACTATCCGTTCCACGTTCCCGCCGACATGGCGCTGACGCTTCGCTCGCCGGACTATCTCGACCAGGTCGCGACCGTCGACTTCCTGCTGCGCACGATCCCGGATTCGCATGTGCTGGTAGTGAAGGAGCATCCTGCCCAGATCGGGGCAATCTCGGCCGCCCGCCTGTTCGAGCTCGCGCGCCGGTTCGACAATTTCGTGCTGTTGCCGCCGCAGACCAACAATTACACCGTGCTCGATCGCGCCGCTGCCGTCGTCTCCGTCAACAGCAAGTCGGGCGCCGAAGCGCTGCTGCTCGGCAAGCCGGTGGTGGTGATGGGCGACGCATTCTACCGCTCCTGTCCGCTGGTCTATGCGGTCGATCGTCTGGCCGACGTACCCGCACGGTTGCGCGAGGCGCTCGCCGCCGGGCCGTTCGATCCCGCCAAGGGCGCGCCCTATTTCGAGTCGGCCTGGCGGCGGTCTTATCCGGGCGAGCTCTATGTCAGCGACACTAAGCTGCTCGACACCTTTGCGGCCTCCTTGCGTGCCGCAATCGCCGCGCCTGACCGCGCGAACTGAACGGACCCGTCATGCCGCTCGTTTCGATCATCACTCCATCCTGGAACGTCGAAGGCCTGATCGAGGAGACGATCCGCTCGGTGCAGAGCCAGACGTTCACAGATTGGGAGCTCTTGATCGCCGACGACTGCTCGACGGACAAGACCCCGCAGATCATCGCCGACATCGGCGAGCGCGATCCGCGCGTCAAGCTGATCCGGCAGGCGAAGAACGGCGGGCCGGCGTTGGCGCGTCAGGCCGCGATCGACGCCGCGCAGGGCCGCTATCTCGCCTTCCTCGACAGCGACGATCTGTGGCTGCCCGAGAAGCTCGAGCGGCAGCTCGCCTTCGCAAAGGCAAAGCAGGCCGCGCTCAGCTACACCGCCTTTCGCCGCATCAACGACACCAACACGGTGACTGGCCGGCTGATCGAGGTGCCGGCCTCGCTCACCTATGGGCAGCTCCTGAAGAACACTGCGATCGCGACGCTGACCGCGATGGTCGACCGCGAGATCGCAGGTCCCGTCGCGATGAAGAACGAGGGCTACGACGATTTCTGCCTGTGGCTCTCGATCCTCAAGCGCGGCCATACCGCATACGGCCTCAACGAGGATCTGGCCCGCTACCGGGTCAGAGGCTCCTCGGTCTCCAGTCGCCCGCTGCGCTCGGCCAAATGGGTCTGGCAGATCTATCGCAATGTCGAGCAGCTCTCCTTGCCCCGGTCGGCCTGGTGCTTTGCCCATTGGGGGGCGCGGGCCTGGCTGAAGCGGCGGGAGTTCTAGACGTATGGCGGGGATCCAACTGAAAAAAGTGCCAAAACAACCCCATGCACAGTAGGGGTACTTTAACACCTCCATCCAAATCCATTTGGCTATTGGCGAGTCCGGCCGTTGCCGATACCACTCAGCCTGCTCCCCGCCGACAATCTGGAACCGATCATGCCGTTTGAAAACTACAGGAACAGCCGCATCCTCGTGACCGGGGGCGCCGGGTTCATCGGTTCGCACCTCTGCGAGCGGCTGCTGGATGCCGGCGCCGAGGTGGTGTCCGCGGACAATTATTTCACCGGCAGCCGACGCAACATCGCCCATCTGATCGCAAATCCGCTGTTCGAGGCGGTCCGGCACGACGTCACCTTCCCGCTCTACATCGAGGTCGACGCGATCTTCAACCTGGCCTGTCCGGCCTCACCAATCCACTACCAGCGCGATCCCGTGCAGACCACCAAGACCTCGGTGCACGGCGCCATCAATATGCTGGGGCTCGCCAAGCGGCTCAAGGCGCGCATCTTCCAGGCTTCGACCAGCGAGGTCTATGGCGATCCGCTGATCCACCCGCAGACCGAGGATTATTGGGGCAACGTCAACCCGATCGGCATCCGTTCCTGCTACGACGAGGGCAAGCGCTGCGCCGAAACGCTGTTCTTCGACTACTGGCGCCAGCACAGCCTGCCGATCAAGGTCGCGCGCATCTTCAACACCTACGGCCCGCGCATGCAGCCCAATGACGGTCGTGTGGTCTCGTCCTTCATCGTCCAGGCGCTGAAGGGCGAGCCGATCAGCGTGTTCGGCGACGGCGGCCAGACCCGCTCGTTCTGCTATGTCGATGATCTCGTCGAGGCCATCATGCGGTTGATGGTGACTGGGGAAGACGTCACCGGCCCAATCAATCTCGGCAACAATTCCGAGTTCACGATTCGCGAGCTCGCCGAAAAGGTCATCGAGCTCACCGGCTCGCGCTCCAAGCTCGAGTTCAAGCCGCTACCGCAGGACGACCCGCGTCAGCGCCAGCCCGACCTCACCAAGGCGAAGGCCGTGCTGAACTGGGAGCCGAAGGTTGCGCTCGAAGACGGGCTGAAGGAGACGATCGCTTACTTCAAGCACTCGCTCGAAATCGCCTGATCCCGCTCGCTAGCCATTCCCGTCACTGCGGATAGCTGCGATTTAGTCGCCAGGATGGGACATCGGCGAACCAAGACAGAGATGTTTGCCGGAGAAGCCTCGCGGAAACGACCTCGCCTTCAGGTCAGCTGGAAATCGAAATCGTGACGGGCCTGGAGAAAGTCGGCCGGAATGTCGATTGCGGCCGTGCCGTGACTGTCCGCCGGTGGAGTCCACTGATCCGACGCGGTCCACGGATCGGCTGGTGCCGGGATAAAGTCCGGCGGCTCGGATGGAGCAGTCAGCGACGCCCCGCTTTGGGTGAAATCGAACGCGAAACCATCGCCGGATGTCGGCGCAGCGCCCACCGTGCCGTCGCCGTTGAGATCCTGCTGGAGCGTCGGCTCCAACGCTTTCAGAGACGGATCGGACCCGAGCACTTCCGGAGCCGCGGCAAGGGTGGT
>NZ_LFKZ01000002.1:67539-67790 GCF_028128975.1 Bradyrhizobium sp. CCBAU 45321 | reverse complement strand
GTAATTGCCCCCGGACACCACCACGCTGGTCGATCCCAACGCCTCGATCGTGACGGGGCTGGCAATCGGCACTCCGATCGTGCCGTCGCCATTGAGATCCTGCTGCAGCGTCGGCTCCAGTGCTTTCAGGGTCGGATCGCTCCCCAGGACCTCGGGAGCCGCGGCCAGCGTCGTCACGAAATTGCCGCTGCTGTCGGTGCTCCAGACCGAGTAGTGCCCGTTGGCCGAGTTCTTCCAGACCACGTCGTAGC
>NZ_LFKZ01000002.1:0-67356 GCF_028128975.1 Bradyrhizobium sp. CCBAU 45321 | reverse complement strand
GTGTAATTGGCCGTGTCCACCACATTGCCTTGGTATTTCAGCGTTGGGCCGGTGCCGGTCGAGATGTTGTTCAGATAATAGTTGCCGCCGGACCGGAACACGCTGGTCGACCCGAACGCCTCGATCGTTGTCGAAACGAGGCTGGAGCTGGCTACCGTGCCATCCCCAAACCGAAAATATTCGGTGCCGGTGACGGTATCGGTACCGTCAGGCGATCCGCTGCGCAGGTCGACGAGGGTGAAGGTCTGTGTCGCCGCGTTGTAGGAGATGGTGTAGTTGGCCCGGCTGCCCGAATACACTGCGGTGTCCGTGCCTGAGCCGCCGTTGATGGTATCGCTGCCCGCACCGCCGGTGATCGTGTCGTTGCCGCCGGCGCCGTTCAGCGTGTTGGCGATGGCGTTGCCGATGATCGTGTCGTTGCCGGACCCGCCGGTGGCGTTGTCGATGTAGGAGCGCGCGTCGCCGTTGTAGAGATAGGCGTTGTAGACGTTGCCCGATGCATAGTGGCCGTTGCCGAGATAGGCCAACTGCACGGAGGAGAACACCGACGAGGCACCGGGATTGAGGTTGATGCTCAGGTTCGTCGTGTAGTTCGAGAGGTCGTAGGTATCGGTGCCGCCGCCGTCCCAGACGGTCTCGTAGATGCGGTTGGCCGAGCCGCCGACGCCTCCGCCCGGTGCGAGCTGGCCGACGCCATTGATGAACTGCTGCCCCGTGGTCGGATTCCAAGTGTAGACGGTGCTGCCGCTCTGCGTCGTGTAGTCCGCGCCGTACATCGTCTGGAGCGCGAGGATATCGTTGGCCATGTAGGTCTGCGAATATCCGTAGGCTTCGTTGGTGTAGCCGCCCGTGGTCGAAGCGCCGACATAGCTGCGATAGCTCATGACGGTGTATTCGCTGCTGTCATGCGCGCTCGGCACCGCAACGTTGCCGGGGCCGCCGGCCTCCTGGCTGTGCTTGAGGCCGATCGCGTGTCCGAGCTCGTGCAGCGCAGTGGTGAAGTAGTAATTGCCGAGCTTGGCCAGCGAGAAATTGTATTGAGTCCCGAACCAGATGTCGCCGCCGGGTGCATAATTGCCGGGATAGTAGGCGTAGGCGGTCGGATTGGCGGCCGACGACTGCGCGATCATGAGGTCGGCGCCGTTGGTGCCCGCATATTGGATGTTGGCGTTGGTGTAGCTCAGGATCAATCCGACGGCGTAGTTGATCGCCGCCTGGATCTGCGTGGGCACCGAGGCAAAGCCCGAGGTGGTTGGCTCGCCGCTGCCGCCGGAATAAGGATTCGAATAGTCGCTCGGCGCGTCAGGAAAGCTGTAGGTGATCGTGCCCGACCATTTGACGCCGGACAGCAGGCCGTCAATCTCGGCGTTGTTGGTGGCACTGACATAAACGGCGGTGGCCAATGGACTCTCCAAGCAACGCGTCGTGTGATTCGCCGCGGGGGCACATGATTCTAGCTAGAGAGTTAAACGTTTGGTTTAAATGGGGCAGCGGCGTTTGCGCTGCTCCCATAAGGCCGTGTTAGCCATTAAATCCCGTAGTCATACGGAACGGCAGCATAGAGTTTCGTTCCCGGAACTCCCGTGATTTGCAGGGTTTCATGAAACGACGCACACTCCCGGCCGGCCTGTTTGGCGCCTTGATTGCGCTTGCTGGACTGTCCCATCAACCTCTCGGAGGACTGCCCGTGATGGTGGAGAAGGCCAAGGCAGACGACAGCAGCAAGGCAGGGCGCGCGCCCTCCATGCCGATGGCGCGAGATCCTGCCGCTGCGGTGGCAGAGGAATATGAAGCTGCCCGCCGGAAGGGAACGCGGGAGGCCCTTGAACTCTTCATTGCGCGCCATGGCGATGATCCCCTTGCCGCGCAGGCGCGGGCCGAATTGAAGCGCCTGTCGCGCTGATTCCTCAGGCAAGGCATTTCAGCAGGCGGCATCGGCGCCGGCCCGGCTTGTCGCGTGATCTCTGGGCACTATGGTAGGCGCCCAATCTGTCCCGGAGCCTTTCACGATGCCCTTCCCGCATGCCTCGGAAGCCCTGTCGCGCTTCACCGTGCTCGATCTGACCCGTGTCCGCTCCGGGCCGACCTGCGTGCGCCAGCTCGCCGACTGGGGCGCCAACGTCGTCAAGATCGACGCGCTGACCGAGGATGCCGGCGGCGAGCAGCCGGGCGGGCCGCGGCGCGGTTCCGACTTTCAGAATTTGCACCGCAACAAGCGGGCAATGACGCTGAACCTGAAGGACGAGCGCGGGCTCGCGGTGTTCAAGCGCCTCGCCGTCAAGGCCGACGTCGTGGTCGAGAATTTCCGGCCCGACGTGAAGAAGAAGCTCGGCATCGACTACGACAGCCTCGCCGCGATCAACCCGCGCATCGTCTATGGCAGCATCTCCGGCTTCGGCCAGGACGGCCCCTACCACAAGCGGCCGGGCTTCGATCAGATCGCGCAAGGCATGGGCGGGCTGATGTCGATCACCGGCGCACCGGGCGAAGGCCCGATGCGGGTCGGCATCCCCGTCGCCGATCTCAGTGCCGGTCTGTTTTGCGCGATGGGCATCCTCACCGCCCTGCTCGAGCGCGAGGTCTCGGGCAAGGGCCAGTGGGTGCAGACCTCGCTGCTGCAGGCCCAGATCTTCATGCTCGACTTCCAGGCCGCGCGCTGGCTGATGGAGAAGGAGGTCGCCAAACAGGCCGGCAACAACCATCCGACCAGCATTCCGACCGGCGTGTTCAAGACCTCGGACGGCTACATCAACATTGCCACCACGGGCGGGCGGATCTGGGAGCGCTGTGCGCAGGCGATCGGCGCGCCGGAGCTCTACACTCATCCCGACTATGCGACGGCTCCCGCCCGCTCGAAGAATCGCGATGCGCTCAACGCCGAGATCGAGAAGCGCACCGTGACGAAGTCGACCGAGACCTGGGTCCGCGAGCTCAACGAGGCCGGCGTGCCCTGCGGGCCGATCTACGCCATCGACCAGATGTTCGAGGACGCGCAGGTCAAGCATCTCGACATTGCGCAGGACGTGCCGAACGATGAAGGCCGGCATATCCGCCTGGTCGGCCAGCCCGTGACGCTGTCGCGCACGCCGAGCAGGATGGTGGCGCGGCCGCCGGAATTCGGAGAGCAGACCGACGAAGTGCTGAAGGAGTTCGGCTTCGAGACCGACGAGATCGGAAGGCTCAAAGACGCGAAGGTGGTGTGAATCTCAAGGCCCCACTGCAACGACAAAGCCCGGCGCGAGCCGGGCTTTGCTTGTTGTTGGACGCCTTGTTGATCTCAGTACTTCGTCGCTCAGTACTTGGCGACCACCGGGCCACCGAACTGATAGTTGATGCCGGCGCGCAGGATGTGGTCTGTGAAGCGAGAGGAAGCACTGGCCGCAATCGTGGGCAACGGCGCGAGCGAGAACGGACCTGACGAGAACCGGCCGAGATCCACATAGAGATATTCGAGCTTGGCGCTCCAGTTCTGAGTGATCTTGCCTTCCACACCGGCACCCAAGGTCCAGCCGACGCGCGTGTCCGATGAAGAGCTGGTCGAGGCGACCGCGACACCAGCCGGCGTGAAACCGGCGATAGTGCCCGTGGTCTTGATCTCGCCGAAGGCCACACCGCCGGTGCCATAGAACAGCACTTTCGGCGTCGCCAGAATGCCGACGCGGCCGCGGACCGTGCCGAACCATTGTAGATCCTGGTCGAGCGTCAGAGTGGTGCCGGCAGCAGCGCCGGGGGGCAGAAAGGTCAGGCCCGGAAGACAGGCGCCGCCTGCAAGGCTGGTGGGGGCGCAGTTGAAGCCGGCGCGCCCCCTCTCGTCCGACCAATTCAGGTCGCCCTCGATGCCGAACACCCAATTCGCGCTCTGCCAGTTGTAGCCGGCCTGGCCACCGGCGACGGCACCGTTCATGTCGAACGAGGCGTTGGTGACGGATCCGGCCGGCGGCACGATCACCGCACCGGTCGCCGTGTTGGTGTAGGTGACGTCAGTGCGCGAACGGCCCCAGCTGTAGCCGCCGTTGGCGCCGACATAGAAGCCCGTCCAGCTCCAGACCGGATCGACCATAGGCGCCTTGACGTACGGCTTTGCCGCGAGATCGGCGGCCAGCGCGCCCGTGGCAAACAGCGACATCGCAGCCGCCATTCCAATCACTATCCGCTTCATGGAGAATTCCCCCTTGCACGATCTTGTGATCGAAATATACGCGCATCCTCACCCAAGGGCTGTGCCGCCGCGGCAACATTCGGAAACAATCGCAGATCGCGGTGGCATCCGGATCAAAGAGCTAACCTTGACATAAGCCATTGATTTAAAAAATATTTCTCTACCACCCTAGGGCGATGTCGCCTTGGTCCCATGCGTCAACCCGACACGGCCGAGCAGGCCGTCGATCACCGGCCAGAACAGCAGCACAATCGCCAGGGTCGTGATCGAGCCGACTAGGCCGTTCGACCAGAACACCTTCAAGGTGCCGCCGGAGCCGATCATCGACAGGCGGAAGGCATCCTCGGCACGGTTGCCGAGCACGAGCGCCAGGGTGAACGGGGCCAGCGGAATGCCGATCTTCTTGAAGACGTAGCCGACCACGCCGAAGCCCAGCATCAGCCAGATGTCGAACATCGCGTTCTGGATGGCATAGGCGCCGATCGCGCAGGACACCACGATCATCGGCGCCACCGCCGCGAACGGCACGCGCAGGATCGAGGCGAAGATCGGCACCGTCGTCAGCACCAGCACGAGGCCGACGACGTTGCCGAGATACATCGAGGCGATCAGGCCCCAGACGAAATCCTTGTGCTCGACGAACAGCAGCGGCCCCGGATTGAGGCCCCACACCATCAGCCCGCCGAGCAGGATCGCGGCCGTGCCCGAGCCGGGAATGCCGAGCGCCAGCATCGGCAGCAGCGCCGAGGTGCCGGAGGCATGCGCCGCCGTCTCCGGCGCGAACACGCCCTCGATGCGGCCCTTGCCGAAGCTCGCGGGCTCCTTGGCGAAGCGTTTTGCCAGATTGTAGCCCATGAAGGAGGCCGCGATCGCACCGCCCGGGGTGATGCCGAGCCAGCAACCGATGAAGGAGGAGCGTAGCAGCGTCACCCAGTATTTCGGCAGATCCTTCCAGACGCCGAGCACGACGCGCAGCGAGATGCTGGCCGCATGCCCGCGCAGCGCAAGGCGCTCCTCCATCGTCAGCAGGATCTCGCTGATGCCGAACAGGCCGATGACGGCGACCAGGAAGTTGATGCCGCGCAGGAGCTCCGGCGAGCCGAAGGTCATGCGCAGACTGCCGGACACCGTATCCATGCCGATGCCGGCGAGCAAAAGGCCCAGCGACATCGAGATGACGGTCTTGTGCTTGGCTTCGCGCCCGAGGCCGACGAAGGAGCAGAAGGTGAGGAGATACACCGCGAAGAACTCGGGCGGGCCGAATTTCAGCGCAAAGGACGAGATCATCGGCGCGAGGAAGGTGATCAGGAGCACCGCGACCAGCGAGCCGACGAAGGAAGAGGTGAACGCCGCAGTCAGCGCCTCCGCCGCCCTGCCCTGCTGCGCCATCGGATAGCCGTCGAAAGTGGTCGCGACCGACCAGGCTTCGCCCGGGATGTTGAACAGGATCGAGGTGATGGCACCGCCGAACAAGGCGCCCCAATAGATGCAGGACAGCATCACGATGGCCGAGGTCGGGTCCATCGTGAAGGTCAGCGGCAACAGGATCGCGACGCCGTTGGGGCCGCCGAGCCCGGGCAGCACGCCGACGAAGATGCCGAGCACCAGCCCGACCATCATGAGCACGAGCGTCTTCCACGTCAGCAGGACGGCAAAGCCGTGGAGCAGGAGACCGAGAGCTTCCATCGCGCGGGGGCTCCGACTAGCGCCCGAGGGCCGCTTCGAGCGGCCCCTTCGGCATGATGACGTCGAAGGCGACGTCGAAGGTAACGAACATGATGGCCGTGAACGCGAACGCGGTGAGCAGCGACTTCCACAACGCGATCCGGCCGACGAGGCGCATGAAGCCCGCGATCAGGAGAAAGCTCGCGACATAGAGGCCGAGGAACTGCGTCGCCAGGCAGAACAGCGACGTCGGCACGAACACCGCCAGCACGCGGCGGCCTTGCGCGCGCGTGACGAAGGTTCCGGACGAGGCGCGCCGCGCAAGCAGCGCGGCGATCAGACCGTAGAGGCTGCCGCCGGCGAGAATGACGGAGAGATAGAACGGGAAATAGCCGGGCTCCGGCCCGGTCGCGTCCCAGGACGCGCCGGTGCGCCAATTGTCGTAGCCGAGCGTGACCGCGAGCGCGAGCAGCAGCAGGCAGACGACGATTTCGATCGTGCCGGAAGAGACGACGGAAGGGGAATCGTCTTCGGGCGCGGTGGGATCCTCGACGACGATTTCGATATCGGTTTGGGACATGGACTGTTAGGGACGGAGTGCGTTCAATTCTCCCTCTCCCCGTAAGAACGGGGAGAGGGAGAAAAAAGGGACAGCTACTTCGCGACGAAGCCGGCTTCCGTCATCAGCGACTTGTTCAGCGCATCGTCCTCCTCGAGGAACTGCACCATGTCCTTGCCGGTGAGGAAGATCGGCTTCAAGGCCTGCTTCTCCATGTAGTCCTTGTATTCCGCGGTCTGCGTCACCTTGTGGAACAGATCGACGTAGAACGCCTGCTGCTCCGGCGTGACCTTGCCGGGCAGGAACATCGCGCGCAGCATCAGATATTGCACGTCGACGCCCTCCTCCTTGCAGGTCGGGATGTCGGCCCAGGACTGGGTGTCGGTCACCTTGGTCCTATAGGCAATGCGCTCCCTGTCGAACACGCAGAGCGGACGCACCTGGCCGGCGCGCCAGACCTCGAGATTTTCGGATGGGTTGTTGACGTTGGCTTCGGTGTGGTTGCCGACCAGCTGGGTCGCGGCCTCGCCGCCCGACTTGTAGGGCAGATAGGAGAATTTCGCGCCGGTCTTCTGCTCCAGGAACACGGTGAGCACGTGGTCCTCGCGCTTGGAGCCGGTGCCGCCCATCTTGAACGGCGCGCTCGCAGCCTTGGCGGCCGCGACGAATTCCTTCAGCGTCTTGGGGCCCGCGCTGTTGTCCCACAGCACGAACTGGTCGAGCGCGACCACCGCGACCGGCGTCAGCTCGCGCCAGTTGAACGGGATCTTCGCCGACAGCGGCAGCATGTAGATCAGCGAATAGGCGATCAGCACCTTGTTGGGATCGCCCTCGCTGGACTTCATGTACATCAGCGCTTCCGCGCCCGAGGCACCGCCCTTGAGCGAGACCACCACCGGCTGCTTCATCAGATTGTTCTTCTGGATCGCGGCCTGCATCATCCGGGCCATCTGGTCGGAGGCGCCGCCCGCGCCCGCCGCCACCACGATCTCCACCGGTTTCGTCGGCTCCCAGGCCGCAACGGCCGGCGTACTCAACAACAGCGCCGTCGCAGCGCCGAGGGCTTTCACTGGAATTCGCACGAGTTTCGTCCCCTGATGTTTTTTGAGTTGTAGGTGCGGAAAATTCTATCGCTGCATAGTGCGGATTAATCCTGTAGAGTTCAAGCAGACGGGCAATTGCGCGCATATGACTTTCGACTGACGGAGCCGAAAGCCCGTGAGACTTACTTGCCCTTCCAGACCGGCGTCCGCTTGTTGAGGAAGGCATCCATGCCCTCGCGGAAATCCTCGCTCATATAGGCTTTCAGGATCAGGTCCTCGCCTTCCTCGCGCGAGAGCGTGCGGCGGATGCGGCGCACCGCTTCCTTGGTCGCTTCCAGCGTCAGCGGCGCGTGGCTGGCGACGAGCTTTGCAGTCTCGTCGGCACGGCGCTGCAGCGTCTCAACGTCAGGCACGATTTCGTTGAGCAGGCCGAGCGCCAGCGCCTCCTGCGCCTCGACCAGGCGCGCCTTGAAGATCATATCCTTGGTGCGGGCGGGACCGACCAGCGCGACGATGCGGCTGATGTTGGACATCGACAGGCAGTTGCCGAGCGTGCGCGCAATCGGAAAGCCCATCCGCGTCGTCTCGGTGCCGATGCGAAGATCGCAGCAGGCCGCTATCCCTGCGCCGCCGCCGGTGCAGGCGCCGGCGATCGCCGCGATCACCGGCACGCGGCACTGCTCGAGCGTGCCGAGCACGCGATCGATGCGCGCCTCGTAGTCGAGCGCATCCTGCGCGGTCTTGAAGGCGCGGAATTGCGAGATGTCCGTGCCGGAGGCGAACGCCTTGTCGCCCGCGCCGGTCAGGATCAGCGCCTTGATCGAGCGGTCGGCGTTGATCTCCTCGCAGATCTCCGCCATGCGGTCATACATGGCGAAGGTCATGGCGTTGCGCGCCTGCGGGCGGTTGAAGGTGATCCGCGCGATGCCGTCCGTGACGGAGTAGAGCAGGTCTTCGTTGGCAGTCGTCGGTGCGTTCATCGCGCGCTCACTTCCTTCACTACAGTTCAGTCAGGCCGCCATCAGGCAACCTGAGCCTCAGGCAACTTGAGCCTTGGTCATCGGCACAACGTCGCGTCCCTTGAGGACGTCCATGGCCGCCAATACGCCGCCGCTCCGGTGCGGGATCTTTGCGAGATCGAGGCCCATCTCGACGCCGGCGAGCGTGCCCATCAGCATCAGATCGTTGAAATGGCCGATATGGCCGATGCGGAACACCTTGCCCTTGATCTTGTTCAGTCCGGTGCCGAGCGACATGTCGAAGTTCTCCAGCACCACCTTGCGGAAGGCGTCGGCATCAAAGCCCTCGGGCACGCGCACGCCGGTCAGCGCCGGCGAATGCGCGGCGGGATCAGCACATTGCGTCTCGAGGCCCCAGACCTTGACCGCAGCACGCGTCGCGGCGCTGTGGCGCTTGTGGCGGGTCCAGACGTTCTCCAGCCCCTCCTCCTCCAGCATCTTCACCGCCTCGCGCAGGCCGTAGAGCAGGTTCGTTGCGGGCGTGTAGGGGAAGGTGCCGAGCTTGTTGAAGCTGATGACCTCCTGCCAGTCCCAGTAGGAGCGCATGCCGGGGTTGGCCTTCGCCACGGCGAGCGCCTTCTCCGAGACGGCGTTGAAGCCGAGGCCCGGCGGCAGCATCAGGCCCTTCTGCGAGCCCGCGACCGAAACGTCGATGCCCCAGGCGTCGTGCTCATATTCCATCGAGCCGAGGCCGGAGATGGTGTCGACCATCAGCAGCGCCGGATGCTTGGTGCGGTCGAGGATCTTGCGCACCTCCAGCGGCGGCGTCACGCAGCCGGTCGAGGTCTCGTTGTGCACGACGCAGACCGCCTTGATGGCGTGCTGCTTGTCGGCGGCAAGGCGCTTCTCGATCTCCGCAAGGTCGGCGCCATGGCGCCAGTCGCTCGGGATGAAGTCGACATCGAGCTTGAACTTGTCGGCGATGCCGCGCCACAGCACGGCGAACTGGCCGGTCTCGCACATCAAGACCTTGTCGCCGGGCGCGAAAACGTTGACCATCGCCGCTTCCCAGGCGCCGGTACCGGACGAGGGGAAGATGATCACGGGCTGCTTGGTGCGGAATACGCGCTGCATTGCGGCAAGCACGGCAAAACCGAGCTCGGCGAACTCCGGACCGCGATGGTCCAGCGTCGGCATATCCATCCCCCGCAGCACCCGATCGGGCACATTGGTCGGTCCTGGAATCTGTAAGAAATGCCTTCCAGTATGCACGGTCATCGGCGTCCTTCCCGGTCTTGCCTTGGTTTGGTGGCGCCGAATAGCACCATTTGACCGGCTTGTCCTCTCCTCCAAAGGGCCGTTCGTGCATAGCGGGCCGGCCTGCCCTCGGCCGCTCCGTCGCGACCACCTTTGCGTGCTGACCTTTACGTGCCGACGATCTTCAGATGCGGCGCGGCATTGCCCGGCGGGCGCTGCTCCAGCAGCTTCATCGCGACATCCACACCGCCGGAGCGGTGCGGCACGCCGGCCACCGACAGGCCCATCTCGACGCCGGTAAGCGCGCCGAGCAGCGTCAGTGCATTGCATTCGCCGAGATGGCCGATACGGAAGACCTTGCCGGCGACCTTCGACAGGCCCGAGCCGAGCGACATGTTGTAATTGTCGAGCACGACTTTCCGGAACTGATCGGCATCATGCCCCGGCGGCATCAGCACGGCCGTCAGGACCGGCGAGAACTCCGAAGGCTCCTGGCAGAGCACTTCGAGACCCCAATGGTTGACCGCGGCCCGCGTTGCCGCGGCGAGCCGCTGATGCCGCGCGAAAACATTGTCGAGCCCCTCCTCGAGCAGCATCGCGATCGCCTCGCGCAGGCCGTAGAGCAGATTGGTCGCGGGCGTATAGGGGAAGAAGCCCTTGGCGTTGGGCTTGAGCATCTCCTCCCAGTCGAAATAGGAACGCGGCATCTTGTTGGTTCTGGACGCAGCCAAGGCCTTGTCCGAGATCGCGTTGAAGCCGAGGCCGGGCGGCAGCATGAAACCCTTCTGCGAGCAGCTGACGCTGACGTCGACCTTCCACGCGTCGTGACGATAGTCGACCGAGCCGAGCGAGGAGATGGTGTCGACCATCAAGAGTGCCGGATGCGAGGCGCGGTCGATCGCGGCGCGGATCTCGGCGATGCGGCTGGTCGCGCCGGTCGAGGTCTCGTTGTGCACGACCATCACCGCCTTGATGGTGCGCGCGGCGTCTTCGGAGAGCTTGGCCTCGATCACCGTGGGATCGGCGCCGCGGCGCCAGTCGCCCGGGACGAAATCGACCTCGATGCCGAAGCGGGCGGCCATCTGCCGCCACATCGTGGCGAAGTGGCCGGTCTCGACCATCAGCACCTTGTCGCCCGGCGACAGCGTGTTGACGATCGCGGCTTCCCAGGCGCCGGTCCCGGATGAAGGGAAGATCACGACCGGCCCCTTGGTCTGGAAGATCTTCTGGCTGCCTTCGAGTACCGTCCGGCCGAGTTCGCCGAATTCGGCGCTGCGGTGGTCGATGACGGGCATGTCCATCGCGCGCAGGACGCGCTCGGGGATCGGGCTCGGGCCCGGAATCTGCAGGAAATGGCGTCCCTGAGGCATGCAAAGCTCCCTTCCGGCGAGTTACGGCCGGCTCTTCCAGCTATTTTGCATTCATTTTTTGTCCCTTCAATCAAAATCTGGTATTCGATTTCGAACATCGACGCGACCAATCGGGCAAATTACCGTACTGCAAATGAAATCCACGATTCCCGACAATGGAGTTCCGATCACCCCGCTCGCCGGCAATGGCGATCGCCAGGAAAACCGTCACGAGGCCTCGCTGCATGGCGAGATCCTGCTGCGGCTGCGCGATTACGTGGTCGAAGGCAATATTCCCGAAGGTGCGCGCGTTCCCGAGCGGCAGCTTTGCGAGATGCTCGGCATCTCCCGCACGCCATTGCGCGAGGCGCTCAAGGTGCTCGCCGCCGAGGGCCTGATCGAGCTATTGCCCAACCGCGGCGCACGGGTGCGCCAGCTCAGCCAGCGCGATATCGAGGAACTGTTCGACGTCATGGCAGGCCTGGAAAGCCTGGCAGGGCGCCTCGCCTGCGAAGCCATAACGGATGCGGAAATCACGGCGATCGAGCAGCTGCACTACGAGATGTACGGCCATTACCTGCATCGCGACATGCACGGCTATTTCCAGGCCAACCAGCGCATCCACGAGAGCATCGTCGCGGCCGCGCGCAACGAGACGCTGAAGATCGCCTACGCCAATTTCGCCGGCCGGATCCGACGCGTCCGCTACTCCGCCAATTTCGCCCGCAAGCGGCAGCGCTGGGCGGAAGCCATGCGTGAGCACGAGGCCATTCTCGATGCATTGCGCCGCCGCGCCGGGAGCGAGCTTAGCGACATCCTGTTCCAGCATCTGCGCAACAAACGGACGGCAGCGATCGAGCACCTGACCGAGCCCCAAGAGGGCGCGCCGGCATCGCCTTGAGGGGCGCCCGGCTTGCCCATTTTGCATTCGCAATATAGTCGGTCAGGAACCACAATGAATATCCCAGCAAGGCTGAGCCTGGCCGGGTCAGTCCGGAATCAGGGATGACGAACGCCTCCTCGCTCGAACGGCGCCTGCGGTCGGAATTGACCGGCGACGTGCTGTTCGACGGCTTCAGCCGCGGCCGCTACGCCACCGACGCCTCGTTCTACCAGATCATGCCATCAGGCGTGGTCGTCCCCAAGACCATGGACGAGGCCCTGCGGGCGCTGGCGATCGCGCGCGACGAGGGGCTGAAGGTCACCCCGCGCGGCGGCGGCACCTCGCAATGCGGCCAGACCGTCAATGACGGCCTCGTGATCGATCTGTCCAAGCACCTCAACCGGATCCTGTCGCTCGACGTCGAAGGCCGCACCTGCGTGGTCGAGCCCGGCATCGTGCTCGACGACCTCAACCGTCAGCTCAAAAAGCACGGCCTGTGGTTTCCGGTTGACGTCTCCACGGCCTCCCGCGCCACCATCGGCGGCATGGCTGGCAACAATTCCTGCGGCGGCCGCTCGCTTCGCTACGGCACGATGCGCGACAACACGCTGTCGATGGAGGCATCGCTCGCCGACGGCACGCTGAGCCGTTTTGGCGAGGTCGCGCGCGATCTCTCCGACCTCGAGGCCGGCGACAGCACCCGCGCCCTGTTCCGCGACATGCTTGACCTCGGCACCCGCGAGGCCGACGAGATCGCCGCGCGCTTCCCAAAAGTGCAGCGCCGCGTCGGTGGCTACAATCTCGATGCGCTGGTGCCGCGCAATGCGCCGAACAACATGGCGCATCTGTTGGTCGGCTCGGAAGGCACCCTCGCCTTCACCACCAAGGTCGAGCTGAAGCTGTGGCCCGTGATCCGCAACAAGGCGCTCGGCGTCTGCCATTTCGGCAGCTTCTACGAGGCGATGGATGCGGCCCAGCACCTCGTCAAGCTCAAGCCGATTGCGGTCGAGCTGGTCGACCGCACCATGATCGCGCTCGGCCGCGATATCGCGATGTTCAGGTCAATCATCTCCGCGGCGATCAAGGGCGATCCGGACGCCGTGCTGGTGGTCGAATTCGCCGAAGAGGACCACTCGGATAATCTGGTGCGCCTCAAGCAGCTCAGCGAGCTGATGGGCGATCTCGGCTTCGGCTGGCACAACGACACGCGCAAATGGGGCGGCGTGGTCGAGATCACCGAACCCGCGCTGCAGAGCGGCATCGCCGATTTCCGCGCGGCCGGCCTCAACGTGATGATGTCGATGAAGCAGGAGGGCAAGCCGGTCTCCTTCGTCGAGGACTGCGCCGTGCCGCTGCCGCACCTCGCCGACTACACCGCGCGGCTGAACGAAGTGTTCGCCAAGCACGGCACCAGCGGCACGATGTATGCGCACGCCTCGGAAGGCTGCCTGCATGTGCGCCCCGTTCTGAACCTGAAGCTGGAGAAGGACGTCAAGGCGATGCGCGCCATCGCCGAAGAGGCCTTCGCCCTAGTGCGCGAGTACAAGGGCTCGCATTCCGGCGAGCACGGCGACGGGCTGGTGCGCTCCGAATTCCACGAGGCCATGTTCGGCGAGCGCCTCGTCGCCGACTTCAGGGAGGTGAAGCAGCGCTTCGATCCCGCCGGCGTGCTCAATCCCGGCAAGATCGTCGATGCGCCCAGGATGGACGACCGCTCGCTGTTCCGCTTCAAGCCGGACTATCGGGTCGGCGAGCTGAAGACGAAGCTCGACTGGTCCGCTTATCCCGGCGCCGGCAGCGGCTTCCAGGGCGCAGTCGAGATGTGCAACAACAACGGCGCCTGCCGCAAGCTGGAGGGCGGCGTGATGTGCCCGTCCTATCGCGCCACGCGCAACGAGAAGGACGTTACCCGCGGCCGCGCCACTACGCTGCGGCTTGCGATCTCCGGCCAGCTCGGCCCGGATGCGCTCTCTTCCGACGAGATGATGGAGACGCTCAAACTCTGCGTCTCCTGCAAGGCCTGCCGCCATGAATGTCCGACTGGCGTCGACATGGCCAAGATGAAGATCGAGGTGCTGGCCGCGCGCGCCGCTTCTCACGGCCTGACGCTGCGCGACCGGCTCGTCGGATATCTGCCGCGCTATGCCGGCCTTGCTTCGCGCTTCGCGCCGCTGGCGAATTTGCGAAACAGCAGCCCGCTGCTGCGAAGGCTGTTCGAGCGCTTCGCCGGCATCAGCGCACGCCGGACCCTCCCCGCCTTCCGCCGCGATGTGTTCGTGCCGCCCGCCGAAAGCATCGGCCCGGAGACCGGCCGCGAGGTCGTGCTGTTCGCCGATACCTTCAACTGCATCTATGAGCGCGAGAATCTGGACGCCGCTCTGCGCGTGCTCACGGCCGGCGGCTATCGCGTGCATCTGCCAAAACTTGCGAGCGGCAGCCGTCCGCTGTGCTGCGGCCGCACATTCCTGTCAGCCGGCCTCGTTGACGAAGCCAAGGTCGAGCTCGACCGGCTGGTCTCGGCCTTCGCGCCATACGCGGCGCGCGGCGTGCCGATCGTCGGCCTCGAGCCGAGCTGCCTCCTGACGCTGCGCGACGAGCTCGCTTCACTGCGCAAGGACGACGAGGCCAAGGCGATCGGCGCCCACGCGCTGACCTTCGAGGAGTTTCTGGTGCGCGAGGCCGAGGCCGGAAGGCTGCAACTGCCGCTCGGCATCGTCGCCGACAAGGCCGTGGTGCATGGCCATTGCCATCAAAAATCCTTCGGCGCCTTCAAACCGGTCGAGCAGGTGCTGCGCCTCGTCCCGGGGCTGAAGGTCGAGACCATCGAGTCGAGCTGCTGCGGCATGGCTGGCGCGTTCGGCTATGGCGCGGACACCTACGATGCGTCGATCGAGATGGCCGAGCTGTCGCTGCTGCCGGCCGTGCGACGCGCGGACCCGGATACGCTAGTCGTCGCCGATGGCACCTCCTGCCGGCACCAGATCCACGACGGCACCCAGCGCGAAGCGCTTCACGTCGCGCGCGTGCTGGCCATGAGCCTCGATCGCGCCAAATCCAACGCCACCTCTCCAGCTGCAAAGGAAACCAGCCATGGCTGACCTCACCCTCGACACCGCCCGAAAAATCCTCGACGCAGCCTTCGCGAAGGCCGGCGAGCTGAAGCTGAAGCCGCTGGTCGTCACCATCCTGGACGCGCGCGGCGTGCTCAAGCTCGCGGCGGCGCAGGACGGCACCAGCCTGATGCGCGCCGAGATCGCGCATGGCAAGGCCTATGGCGCGCTCGCCATGGGCATGGGCTCGCGCGCTTTGTTCCAGCGCGCGCAGGAGCAGGCCTATTTCGTCGATGCCGTGAACACGATCGCCAAGGGCGCACTGGTGCCGGTCCCCGGTGGCGTGTTGATCATGGACGGCGCGACCCTGCTCGGCGCGGTCGGCGTCTCCGGCGATACGTCCGACAATGACGAGGCCTGCGCGGTGGCGGGGATCCAAGCGGCGGGGCTGAAGGCGAACGCGGGGTGAGATCGTCATTCCGGGGCGCGCGCAGCGCGAGCCCGGAATCCATCGTGCAGCAGATCATATCGACAAATGGATTCCGGGCTCGCGCCAAATGGCGCGCCCCGGAATGACAGCAGAGAGCAGTGCCCCTGCCTCCTCACCTCCCCGTCCAGACCGGCTTCCTCTTCTCGCTGAACGCCTTCAACCCTTCCTTGGCGTCCTCGGTCATCGCGAGCAGCGCGATCTGGCTTTCGGTGTAGGCGATGCTCTCGTCGAACGACATCGAGGCGATCGCGCGCATGGCGTATTTGCCGCGGCGGATCGCGGTCGGGGATTTGTCGACGATGCGGCCGATCAGCCAGTCGACCTTGGCATCTAACTCGGCGGCGGGCACGACGTAGTTGAGCAGCCCCGCGGCCTGCGCGGCCCTGGCGTCGAACGGCTCGCCCGTAAGCGCCCATTCGTTGACGAGACGGGGCGGAGCGATGCGCTGGAGCAGGCTCAGCACCTGCATCGGGAACACGCCGACCTTCACCTCCGGCAGGCCAAAGACGACGTGATCGGCCGCAACCGCCATGTCGGTCATGCACAGAAGGCCCATGCCGCCGGCCATGCAGACGCCATTGAGGCGCGCAATCGCGGGCTTGGTGGCGTTCTGTGACAAACGTAACAGATCGGCATAGTCGACATTTGGTTTGGAATGATCCATCGCGAAAGCCGCGCCGGAATTCTGCAAGTCGGCGCCCGCGCAGAACGCCTTGTCGCCCGCGCCCGTCAGCACGATGACGCGGACGTCTTTGTCCTCATGCGCGTCGCGATAGGCTCTTGTGATCCCGGCGATGACCTCGCCGTTCAGCGCGTTGCGTTTCTCCGGCCGGTTGATGGTGATCCAGAACGCCTGCCCGCGCTTCTCGGTGATGACGGCTGTGGTGTCGGTCATGACATGCTCGCTCGCTTGGTCCCGTTTTGCAGCCATTTGCGGCAGGACCGGCGGCGCGCGCAAGGGCAATCTGCAGGGTCGCCTCACCATAGCGTGTGGGCGCAACTTCGCTTCGCGATTGAACTGGGGCTTGCGCGCGTTATCCTGACCGGAGATTTGATCACCGATGAGCCATTTCATGCGCGCCGCATTGATGTTGTTGCTGGCAGGATTGGTCGTGCTGAGCGGCGGTGCCGCATGCCATGCGGCCGACACCGCGAAGATCGCGCTGGTGATCGGCAACGCGAAATATCCCGACAATGAGTTCGTCCTGAGCGAGGTCGCCAACGATGCCCAGGACGTCGCCGAGGAATTGAAGCGCGGCGGCTTCGTCGTCGACAGGCAGAGCAATCTCACCGGCGATGCCATGCGGCAGGTGCTGGGCCGCTTCTACGACCGCATCGAGCGCGGCGCGGTGGCGCTGATCTTCTTCGACGGCTTTGCCATCCAGTCCAACCGTCAGACCTATCTGCTGCCGGTCGACGCCCAGATCTGGACCGAGCCGGACGTCTCGCGCGACGGCTTCGGCCTCGACACCATCCTCGCCGAGATGAACACGCGCGGTGCCGCCATCAAGATCGCGCTGATCGACGCCTCCCGCCGCAACCCGTTCGAGCGGCGCTTCCGCCGCCATTCGGCCGGCCTGGCACCGGCGATCGCACCGAGCAATACGCTGGTGCTCTACTCCGCTGCGCTCGGCGCGGTCACGGCGACCGGAAAGACCGATCGCAGCCTCTTTGTCGCCGAGCTGCTGCGCGAAATGCGCGCGCCGAACATCAGCGCCGAGCAGGCCCTGACCAACACCAAGAACGGCGTGGTTGCCGCCACCAACCGCGAGCAAGTGCCCTGGCTGTCCTCCTCGCTGACGACGGAGTTCTCGTTCGCAAGCCCGGCAACGCGGCCGCGGGACGACGCGGCCAAGCCTCAGGTGCAGACACCCGAGCCGCAAAAGCCGGTCTGCGAGGTACCGCAGGCGGAGCCCGCCCCGAATACGGACGAACTGGCACGAGATCCTGTCATCGCCGATCTCAGCCGAAAGATCACCGCCAACGCCAACGACGTCACCTCGCGCTACAAACGCGGCCAGGTCTACGCGATCAAGCGCGCCTATGCGCTCGCGATACAGGATTTCGACGCAGTGCTCCGCCGCGCGCCCAGGGACGCGGAAGCCCTGAACAACCGCTGCTGGAGCCGGGCTGCGACGGGCGACCCGCAAGGCGCGCTCGCCGACTGCAATCTGGCGCTCCAGATCAACCCGGGCTTGAGCGATGCACTCGACAGCCGCGGGCTCGTCAACCTCAAGCTCGGGCGCAATGCGGAGGCGATCAAGGATTATGCCGACGCGATCCAGCGCAATCCGCGCTCCTCGTCCTCGCTGTTCGGCCGCGGCATCGCTGCGCGCAGAAGCGGCGGCGACGGCGCCACCGATATCGCGCAGGCGAAGTCGATGAACCCGAACATTGCGAAGGAATTCGCAGGCTACGGCGTCACGGAGTGCACGCCTTGAGCTGAGGCCGCCTTCCTGATCCAAACCTTGTTGTCGTGGAACGCCGCGCCGCCGATCGGCGCGATGGTGTCCGCGCCGGTCAGCACGTTGATGCCACGGCCGCCGATATGGTTGCTGTTGGGATGGACGGATTCGGCGATCAGGACACCGCGCCGCACGCCCTCGAACAGCGTCGCGATCAGCGTGGTCTCGCCGCGGCTGTTGCCGAGCGTCACCGCATCGCCATCGGCGATGCCGAGCGCGGCGGCGTCGAGCGGGTGGATCATCACGCTGGCCCGGCCCTCGCGCGCCTGCGAGGACGGCGTCTCGTTGAAGGTGGTGTTGAGGAAGCTGCGCGAGGGGCTGGTCGCGAGCCGGAACGGGTGGGCCCGGTCGGCGTGCTCGATCACCGCCCAATGATCCGGCAGACCAGGCATTTTGTCGAAATCGCCCATCGTCTGCCCGAACGGCGGGTGCGCCCAATCGGCTTTAAAATGGAACTTGCCGTCGGCGTGAGCGAAGCCGTCGAGATAATGCGAGGTGCGGAAATCCGGCTGCAGGTCGCGCCAAATGTCGGCTTCGAGGCCGGCGATGTCGCCGTGATTGCTCAGCCTCAAGGTCGCGTCGATCAATTCGCGCGGGCTCATCTCGAAGCCCGGATGCCTGGCGCCCAGCCGCGGCGCCAGCGCCTGCAACACCTCGTGGTTGGAGCGGCATTCGCCCGGCGGGTCGATCAGCTTCGGCCCGACCGAGATGTGCTGATGGCCGCCGCCGTAGTAGAGATCGTCATGCTCCATGAACATGGTCGCCGGCAGCACGATGTCGGCGATCTGCGCCGTCTCGGTCATGAACTGCTCGTGCACCGCCACGAACAGATCCTCGCGCGCGAAGCCCCGCCGGACCAGCGCCTGCTCCGGCGCCACCGTCATCGGATTGGTGTTCTGGATCAGCATCGCCTTGACCGGACCCTTACCCTGCAGAGCTTCGGCATCGCCGGTGAGGATGCGTCCGATCTGCGACTGGTCGAGTGCGCGCGTCGACTTGTCGATGGCGTCGTGGCCTTCGATGATGGTTTCGTTGAAGTGCCACAGCGCGTAATTGTTGAAGAAGGCGCCGCCGCCTTCATACTGCCAAGCGCCGGTCACCGCGGGAATGCACAGCGCCGCATGCATCTGCGTCGCGCCATTGCGCGAGCGGGTGAAACCATAGCCAAGACGGAAGAAGGTCCGCTTGGTCTCGCCGACCGCCTTGGCGAAGGCCTCGATCTCCGACACCGGGACGCCGCAAATCGCCGAGGCCCATTCCGGCGTGCGTGATTTCAGATGTGCCTCGAGCTCGTCCGGGCAATCGGTGTACTTGTCCATGTAGGCACGGTCGGCATAGCCATCGCGGAACAGGACATGCATGACGGCGCAGGCGAAGGCGCCGTCGGTGCCGGGCCGCAGGATGATCCTGATGTCGGCCTGCTTCATGGTCTCGTTGTCGTAGATGTCGATCGCCGCGATTTTCGCGCCGCGCTCCTTGCGGGCGCGCGAGGCGTGCGTCATCACGTTGACCTGGGTATTGACGGGATTGGTGCCCCAGATCACGACGAGATCGGACAGCGCCATCTCGCGCGGGTCGACCCCGGCGATCTTGCCGGTGCCGATCGCAAAGCCGATGCGCGCAACATTGGCACAGATGGTCTGATAGAAGCGCGAATATTTCTTCACATGCGTGAGACGGTTGAGCCCGTCGCGCATCACGAGCCCCATCGTCCCCGCGTAGTAATAGGGCCAGATCGATTCCGCACCGAACTCGCGCTCGGCCGCATTGAATCGGTGCCCGATCTCGTCCAGCGCCTCGTCCCAGGAGATCCGCGCGAACTGACCTGAACCCTTGGGGCCGGTGCGGCGCAGCGGATAGATCAGCCGTTCGGGGTGATGGATGCGTTCGGCATAGCGGGCGACCTTGGCGCAGACGACGCCGGCGGTGTAGGTCTGCTTCTTCGAACCGCGGACGCGGCCGATGCTGCGGCCTTCGACCACCTCGACATCGAGGGCGCAGGCCGAGGGGCAATCATGCGGACAGGTCGAATGGCGGATCTCGATCTTCGGGCTGATCTTGGCGTGCTGGTTCATGTCCCAGTTCGTAACACCAAAATACCGGCCAGCCGAGCGCATTTATCCGGCAAGCTCCATGCGATTTGCTCAAGCCGCGCGCGCCGGAGCTTCCTGCTGCGGTTGCGAAGGAGGCTCGGCCAGTAAGCCGCCCGACGTGCAAGCGCAACCCGAGCTACAACCTTTGCTATTTGTGCAACTGGGTGAGACCGGTCGGCGGGCCGTCGACGGCAGTCCAGCCGCCGTCGACGAACAGCGTGCTGCCGCTGACATAGCTTGCGGCATCCGAGGCGAGATAGGCGACGGCGGTCGCGACCTCGTCGGCGCTGCTCCAGCGGTTGAACACGGTGTGGCCGGCATAGAGATTGTAGATGTCGGGGCGCTGCTTGAACGGGCCGGTCAGCGCGGTCTCAACGATGCTCGGGGCGATCGCGTTAACGCGAACGCCGGCGTGCCCGACCTCGGAGGCAAAGCCCTTCACCAGCAGGCCGATCGCCGCCTTGGTCGAGCCGTAGATGCCGAGGCCGGGCTCGATGGTCACCGCGCGAACCGAGGAGCAGGCGATGATGCTGCCGCCCTTCTGCGCAACCATGATGCGGCCGAAGGCCTGGAAGAAAAAGACCGTGCCCTTGACGTTGAGGGTGAAGACGCGGTCGAGATCCTCCTCGGTGTAGTCGAGGATGGTCTTGCGGATGTTGAGCCCGGGTGTCGTCACGGCGATGTCGAGCCGCGGAAACTTCTGCATCACGGTTTGGGCGAGCGCGTTGACGTCCGCGGCGCTTGCGGCGTCGCAATCAGCTGCTTCCGCCCAGCCGCCCTTGTCGCGAATGCCGGCGGCGGTCGCCTCCGCTGCGTCGAGCGCACGATCGGCGCAGACGACCCGCGCACCGAGACCGGCAAGCGCTTCGGCCGACGATTTGCCGATGCCGGATGCGGCGCCGAGAACGAGCGCGGTCTTGCCGGTGAGATCGAAGAGCTTGCGATAGTCCGTCACTGACAGAGTCTCCCCTGGTGCTGCTAGCCCTTGTAGCCCATCAAGAGGCGCGGCAGCCACAGCGAGAATGCAGGGACGTAGGTCACGAACATCAGTGCTGCGATCAACGCAGCATAGAACGGCAGGATGGTGCGCATCACCGCACCGACCGAGATGCCGCCGATGGCGCAGCCGACGAATTGCGTCGTTCCGACCGGCGGCGTGTTGAGCCCGAGGGCGCAATTGATCAGCATCAGCATGCCGAACTGCACCGGGTCCATGCCCGCCTTCATCGCGATCGGCAGGAAAATCGGGGTGCAGATCAGGATGGTGGCCGCCATGTCCATGAACGTGCCGAGCACGAACAGGATGATGTTGATGAGCAGGAAGATCACCCAGGGCTGCGTCGACAACTTGTTCATCATCGCGCCGGCGAGATCCGCCACCTCGTAAAGTCCAATCAGGTACTGGAACATGGTGGAGACGCCGATCAGCAGCAGCACCACCCCGGTCGTCTTCACCGCCTTGGCGGCGGCGCGCAGGAAGTTGCCCCAGGTCATGGTGCGATAGATGAAGAACGTCAGCAGGATCGAGTAGGTGACGGCGATGGCCGCCGATTCGGTTGCCGTGAAGACGCCGGACAGGATGCCGGCCAGGATAATGCCGACGATCAGAAGCCCCGGCAGCGCCGCCGCCAGCGAGCGGACCACCTCGGCCCAGCCCGGGAACTTGCCGGCGGGATAGCCGCGCTTCACCGCGACCGCGTAGGCGGCAACCAGCATGCAGACCATCAGCACCAGCGCCGGCAGCAGGCCGGCCGCAATGAGCGCGCCGATCGAGACCTTGCCGCCGGCCGCCAGCGCATAGATGATCATGTTGTGGCTGGTCGGCATCAAGGCGCCCACGAGCGAGGCATGGGTGGTGACGTTGACGGCGTAGTCGGTATCGTATCCCTCCTTCTTCATCATCGGGATCATCACCGCGCCCATCGCCGACACGTCGGCCACGGGCGAGCCCGAGACGCCGCCGAACAGCGTGCAGGCGACCACGTTCGACATGCCGAGCCCGCCGCGGATGTGCCCGACCAGATTCTTGGCGAGCTGCACGATCTTGTCGGCCACGCCGCCATGCAGCATCAGCTCACCGCTGAAGACGAAGAACGGAATTGCGAGGAAGGAGAAGATGTTCATCCCCGACATCATCTGCTGGAAGATGACGGCGACCGGCAGGCCTTCGTAGAGGATGGTGCAGATGGCCGACAGGCCGATCGCGAAGGCGACCGGTACGCCGAGGATCAGAAAGCCGAAGAAGGTAGCGCCGAGGATGATCAGTTCCATGAGGGGACGACCTCTTCGCCGCGCAGGAGAGCAATGATGTGCTCGATGGAAAACGAAACGATCAGGATGCCGGAGGCGAACAGCGGCACGTAGCGGATCACCTCGGGCAGGCCGAGATTGGGGATCTTCACGGTGCCGACCGACGCGCCGAGGATCCAGCCGTTATAGGCCATGGCGAGGCCGAACGCGGCGACCAGAACGTGGATCACGATCTCGATCTTCTCCCGCGCGTGATCGGGGAGCATGACCAGCAGGCTGTCCATGCCGATATGCCCGGCATCGCGTACGCCGACGGCGGCGCCGATCAGCGTGACATAGAGGATCAGGACCAGCGCCAGGTTCTCCGTCCAGGTCGGGCTGGAGTTGAGCACGTAACGTCCGAACACCTGGTAGAAGACGATGGCGACGATGACGAGCAGGCCTGTCACCGACAGGTACATGCCGAGGCGCGCAATGGGGGCATTGACCCGCGACAGCAAGCCGGTGGACGGGCGTGCTGCTACGGCCCCCTGCTCGTGACTTGCGACGTGTGGGTCTGTCATCCCGCGCCTCCCTGGAGGTCCGGTGCCGCCTCGCGGCAGCACCGGACCCCGATTCCCGAATTGTCCTACTTCGTGTCCTGGATACGCTTGACGAGGCTCTGCAGCTTCTCGTTCCCGGCGAACTTCTGGTAGACCGGCTTCATCGCATCGACGAACTCCGCCTTGTTGCCGATCGTGACCACCTGAACACCAGCGGCTTCGACGGTCTTGCGGGCGGCCTGCTCGCGCGCGTCCCAGAGCTTGCGCATGACGGGCACCGATTCCTTGGCGGCCTTGCGGACCATCGCCTGGTCCTCCTTGCTCAGCGTGTCCCAGACCTTTTTCGAGATCACGAGAACTTCGGGCGCGAGGGAGTGCTCGGTGATGTTGTAGAACTTGGCGGCTTCGAAGTGACGGGAGGATTCGTAGGACGGCCAGTTGTTCTCGGCAGCGTCGACGAGGCCGGTCTTGAGCGCGGTGTAGACCTCGCCATAGGGCATCGGCGTCGGGTTGGCCCCCAAGCTCTGGATCATGCCGACCCACAGGTCGGATTGCTGGACGCGGATCTTCAGGCCCTTCAGATCGGCCAGCGATTTGACCGGTCCCTTGACGGTATAGACCGAGCGCGCGCCGCTGTCGTAATAGGCAAGGCCGACCAGGCCCGCGGGCTCCATGGCCGCCAGGATCTCATCGCCGATCGGACCATCGAGGACGGTGCGCATGTGCTGCGTGTCCCGGAAAACGAAGGGCAGGCACAACGCGATGGTCTCGGGCACGAAATTGTTCAACGGCGATGCGTTGATCCGCATCATGTCGAGCGCGCCGATCTTGAGTTGCTCGATCGTGTCCTTCTCCGAACCCAGGGCGCCGTTCGGAAACACCTTCACGCCAAGCTTGCCGCCGCTCGCCGCCGCGAGTTGCTGGCCCATGAACTTGACCGCCTCGACGGTCGGATAATCGGCGGGGTGAACGTCAGCCGAGCGGAAATCGCGTGCAGTGGCCAGGGGTGCTGAGACCGCCAGTGCAACGGCTGTGATGATACCGGTGAGCGTCTTCATGTGGGCTTCCTCCTGGGTTGATTGGATTGATTATATCGTTGTCGGACCGGCTGCAGGCCGCCTTGGGTCGCTCCGCTTCAGGTGTGAAGTCAAGCGCCAATGTCGTCCCTAGGGCGGGCGGCATTCTCTGTCCAAGCCTAATCCGGCATCGATCGATGCAAGACTTGCATCGATCGATTTCTGGCGCAATTCGCACTATGGTGGGTATGGCGGGCTGGCTCGACGTCGCTGGCCCGTGATGTGACGCCTCCAAAGATCGAGCGGGCCTCCGCGGGCTGGACCTGCGCGGTCGCCCTCATCGACGATTAGGCCGACGGCGTCACTCGCCGCCGAGGCCGCTCTCGGCGAGCTCGCGCAGCGCGTCCGTATCGAGCACGACGATGGCGCCGTGCTCGAGGCGGACCCAGTTGCGGCCGGCCCAGGCGCGCAATTGCTTGTTGATGCTCTCGCGCGTCATCCCGACCATCTCGCTGATCTCCTGCTGCGTGATGGCGAGCGTGCCGCTGCCGGAAGCCAGCTTGCGCTCTTCGGTGAGACCGAGCAGCGCACTGGCAAGCCGGCCCGGCAAATTCTGCAGGATCACCTGCTCGACCTGCTGACTGGTCCAGCGCAGACGCGCGCACAGCAGCTCGATGAACTTCATCGCCAGCGCCGGCTGGCTCTTCACGAACGGCAGGAAGTCCCGGCGATCGATGACGTAGAGCTCGCAATTGGTGTTGGCGGTCGCATCCGCCGACCTGGGCGCGCCGTCGAGCACGGCGATCTCGCCGAAGATTTCTCCCGGGCCGATGAGATTGAGAATGGCGTTCCGCCCATCAGGCGATGAGGAGGAAATCTTGACTGTTCCCGCGATCACCGCGAAGAGATTGTTGCCGGGATCGCCCTTGGCCGCGATCGTCGCCCCACGCTTGACGGTGGTGTGCTTGGCGTAGCGGCAGAGTTGATCGAGCGCTTCCGGCTCCAGATCCGCGAAGATCGGGTGCTTGCGCAGGACCGATAGTTTGTTGCCCGCCGGTTGTCGGGGATCGCCGGTCTTGTCCTGAGGCACGCCGCGGGGCTCCTAAGACTACGAGGCACTGAGTTCCTGCGTAGTCAACGTTACCAGGCATTTCAACCGGAAAGCACGCGCGCGATTTGAGGCAAATGCCACGAAAAGGCCGGTAACGGGGAAGTCAGCAGCCAAAAGCTGCGGCGATGCGTCTTCTTCGACGCAGAGTTGCGGATTACGCAAACCGCGATTGCGTCGAGACGCTGCCGAGGGCCAGCGCCCGCCTGGGCGAACATCGACCCTGGCGCGCCGGACTCGGACCTAAACTTGGACTTGGACTTGGACTTGGACCTGCAGAAGGCTTCAATGCCTGGAATCCGGATCGCGCCGGGCCGCCCTGGTTTGCCGGTCAGCCCAGGCCAGAACTGCGGCGAACACGACAAAGATGGCGACGACGACAACGGTCACCAGCAACGTGTCAGCAGGCATCATCTCCTCCCGGATTTCTCTCCGGCGTTATTTTGCGGGGCATGGCCGCCGTCATTGATCGGGATCAAATTGCCGAGAGAGTCCCGGAGATGAGGTTAGGCTGCGGCCATAGCCGCGACACGGGCCGGATCGAGCAGGCTGATGCCGCCGTGAATGATCTCGATCACGCCGTGACGCTCAAGCTTGGTAAAGGTGCGGCTGACGGTCTCGATGGTCAGGCCGAGATAATCGGCGATGTCCTGACGGCTCATCGGAAGCGCGACCATGTCGGACGGACCGTTGAGCGCGACCAGCCGCTCGCGCCAGCCGAGCAGAAAGGTCGCGACCTTCTCGTCGGCCGAGCGTCGGCCGAGCAGGACCATATGATTGCGTGCCTGGCTCAACTCGCGAATGGCCAGCTCGTTGATCCGCCTGAGCAATTGCGGCCGGCTCTCGATGAAACGGCTGAAGGGCCCTTTTGGGAATTGGCAAACGTTCACCGCGCCGATCGCATCGGCCGAAAAATTGTGCCGGCCGGACAGATTCATCCCCAGAAAATCACCGGGCAAGGCAAAGCCGACGATCTGCCGCCGGCCGTCAGGCAGCAGCTTGTACAGCCGCATGACGCCTTCGAGGACGTTGTAGAACGAGGTCGTGATGTCCTCCTCGGAAAACACGGTCTCGCCCGAATCGAAATGGACGCGGCGGCCGAGATGCTCGAACTCCCGGAGTTCGGCTGCATCGAGCGACGAGCAGACCGCCGCTCCACGCACGGCACAATCGTCGCAATGATGTCCGTTCGGCTCACTCGTGACCACGGAAGGCTTCATCCATCGCTCCCCACGCCGGCCGCTCCCGACGTCAGGCCGAGTCCACCGCGCGGCTGCATTTTACTGCACCGTGCCGCAGCCGATTGACCCAGATCAAATTTGGCTGGCATCCCGCTCTTATTCTGCGTCCACGGTTCGACGGGATGATTCCATGCTGCAAAGCGCACTGCGTCACGGCCTGATTGGGCTGCTTCTGATCACGCCTGCGCTCGCGGCCCCGGCCGCCGAACAACGCGGCAAGGCTTTCGCCCGAGCAAATTGCGCACGCTGTCACGCGATCGACCGCGCCTCCAAGAGCCGACTGGAGATCGCGCCTCCGCTACGCAACCTGCATCGGCGCTATCCGGTCAACAGCCTTGGCGAGGCGCTGGCCGAGGGGATCTCCACCGGACATGCCGACATGCCAGCCTTCGCGCTCAGCCCGGACCAGATCCACGACCTGCTGTCCTATCTGAAGACGCTGGAATAGTCGCCGCTCACACCGCCTGCACGGTCCATCCGATCAGCTCCTTGGCGATGCGCGCGAAGGCGGCATCGAAGGCGGCGACAGAAGCGGCCGGTTCGACCTTGTCGAGCTTTTCGCTGGCCTCGATGAGCCGCGATGCGATCACCTTGCCATTCTTGTCGACGATCCGCGCCGACAGTCCGATCTCGGCCCGAGCCTCCCCATCCGTCGCGATCCGAAAGCGCCGGATGTCGAGCAGGAGCTGGTAGTCCGCCGCGCCGAGATCCGTCGTGCGCAGCGGGGCGTGGGCGATGTCGTAGTTCTCGAAACTGTCGATCAGGCGCGCCTGCACCAGTTTCGGAATGCTGTCAGCCCAGAGGAAGTCCGCAAAGCCCGGCCTGTCCCCGGCCGGCGCGAACAGCATGCGCTGGGTCTGCAGCATTGCCACTGCCGTCGGCTCTGGGATGGCCAGCGACGCCGACAGCGTCTTGCCGGCCGGCCCGGGATTTTGCGGCGTCCGCAGGTCGTAGGTGACCTTCGGCGCGGGCGTGCCGCCGCCGGTCATCTTCTCGAGGCCCGCCAGGATGCCGTCGATCTTGCCGGTGTTGCGCGCGAGCCCGTCGGAGAAGGTCTTGAAATTGGCAATGGTATCCTTCAGCGGGCCGGAATTGTCCTGAAGCACCGTGTCGACCCGCCGGAGCGCATCGCGCGCCGCCTGCGTCATGCTCTGGCCTGCGCCGGCCTCCGCGATCAAAGTCGGCAGCTCGCCGGACTTGGCGACGATCACGCCCCCCTCCAATGTCACCACGGGAACGCCGGTCAGGCCCTGGAATTCGAGGCCGACCTTGGTGTCGGCACGCACCGGCGTCGCCGTGGCAACCGAGATCGTCGCATTGACAAAGCGCGGATTATCAGGCGCGAGCCCGAGCTGGGTCACCTCTCCGACGCGAATGCCGTTGAACAGCACGCCCGCGCCGACGAGGAGGCCGGGCACCGGTCCCTGGAATTGCACGTGATAGTTCGTGCGAGGCCCAATGCCGCCGGTGTTGTTCAGCCAATAGACGAAGCCGAACACCGCGACGATCGCGGCCAGCACGAAACTGCCGATCAGCACATAGGGGGCGCGGGTTTCCATCTCTCATCTCATCTCGTGTTGCAGCATCTGCGAGCGCTTGCCGTGGAAATAGGCGCGCACCCAGGGATGCTCGGATTGCAGCAATTCGCGCATCGGGCCGATCGCCACGATCTTGCCGTCGGCGAGCGCGGCGACGCGGTCGCAGACCGTGGTCAGGCTCGCAAGGTCGTGGGTCACCATGAACACCGTGAGCTCCAGGGTCCTTTGCAGCGTCTTGATCAACGCGTCGAATTCGCCGGCGGCGATCGGGTCGAGGCCCGAGGTCGGCTCGTCCAGGAACAGGATCGGCGGATCGAGCGCGAGCGCGCGCGCCAGCGCCACCCGCTTGGTCATGCCGCCGGACAGCTCCGCCGGATATTTGTCGGCGTCCTCGGCACGCAGGCCGACCATTTCGAGCTTGGCGATCGCGATCTCGTCCATCAGCTCCTGCGACAGGACGAGATTTTCGCGCAAGGGAAACTGGACGTTCTGGCGCACCGTCAGCGAGGAGAACAGCGCGCCCTGCTGGAACAGGATGCCCCAGGCCATCGCTGCGCCGCGGCCGTGGCCGCCGGCGGGTTGTCCCATGACCTCGATGGTCCCGCTCCGGCGCGGGATGAGGCCGATGATGGTCCGCATCAAGACCGATTTGCCGCCGCCGGAGGCACCCACCAGCCCGAGGATCTCGCCGCGGCGGACGTCGAGCGACAGATGGTCGAGCACGGTCTGGCGACCGAAACCGACCACGAGATCGCGGACGCGGATCGCGAACTGGTCTTGCGATTCTTCCATCGTCACATTCCGATCGAGGCAAAGAAGATCGCGAACAGGCCGTCGAGCACGATCACCAGGAAGATCGATTTCACCACTGACGTCGTGGTCTGCCGCCCCAGCGACTCCGCGCTGCCCTTGACGCGCAATCCCTCGCTGCAGGCCACGATCCCGATCACCAGCGCCATGAACGGCGCCTTCAGGATGCCGACCTCGAAATGGGTAACAGAAATGGCCTCATGCAGGCGTGCGATGTAGATCGCCGGCCCCATGTCGCCGTAGAACTGCGCGACGAGCCCGCCGCCGTAGAGCGCGGCGATCGAGCCGATGAAAGTGAGTATGGGCAGCGCAATGACCAAGGCCGCAACGCGCGGCAGGATCAGGACGTCGACCGGATCGAGCCCCATGGTGGAAAGCGCGTCGATCTCCTCGCGCATCTTCATCGAGCCGAGCTCGGCGGTGTAGGCGCTTCCCGACCGTCCCGCGACCATGATGGCGACGATCAGCACGCCGAGCTCGCGCAGCACGAGGATGCCGACCATGTCGACCGTATACGATTCCGCGCCGAACCTGCGGAAGTGGAAAAAGCCCTGCTGTGCGATGATGGCGCCGATCAAAAACGTAATCAGCGTGACGATGGGGATCGCCTGCCATCCGATGCGGTAGAGCTGATATACCAGCGAGGTCAGCCGCAGCGAACGCGGCCGGCGCAGCACGCCGATGACGGCCATGAACAAGGCGCCGAGCATCTGGAGGAAGATCGTGATGTCCTCGCGCGCCCCGACCGTGGACTTGCCGAGATCGCCCAGCCGCGCCAGGACCGGATTGGGCGCGGCCGCCGAAGCCGGCGTGCGGCGGTTGACCTGGCGCACCTCGTCCATCAGCCCGGTGAAATGATCGGCGACGCCGACGAACTCGGCTGGCCTACCTGACGACGACACCCTGCGCGACAACTTCTCCAGGACCCAGGCGCCGAGCGTATCGAGCGCGCTGATGCCCGACATGTCCAGGGTTACGGCGCGCGAACGATCGACGTCGGCCCCGACCGAGCGGGACAAAGTCTCGAGCCTCACCACGTTCGCGGCGGTCCATGGCCCCTCGGGGCGCAATTTCAGCACGTCGCCGGACGGCGTCGCGCGCAGCAGCGGTTCGTGGTCCACGCTTTCCACCTCATCGGGACAATCGGTCCCCATCCAGCCGGTATTTCTAGGCCAGCATGTGGCGGCCGGCTTGACCTGTCTCAAGACGCTCCGCCTCTTGACGCAAATCAAGCGTGACCGCTGCGCCGGTCTTAGGCTCGTTTCAATTCAACGAGGGTGCCAGATCCATGTTCGATGCCAACAGGATGAGCGAAGAGTTGCGAACGCTGAAGGTCGACGTCGCGCGCTTGTTGAGCACCGCCGGCGAGGAGGTGTTCGAGAGCTCGAAAGATCGCGCCGAGGCGCTCGCCGATCAGATCAGGGCCGCGCTCGCCGAGCTCGGCGAGACCGTCGAACAGGAGCAGGAGCAGCTCCAGAGCCTGATTGCGGAGCGTCCGATTCCCTCGCTCGCCTCCGCCTTCGCGCTGGGCGTGGTCGTCGGCTTCATGCTGAGGAGACTCTAGGTGAATACCGAGAATGTCGTCAAAAATCTGCGCGTGCTGTGGCGCACCGACAGGATCATCGCCGACATCAGGCTGCGCCATCTGCTGATCGGCCTCGGCCTGCGCGCCTTCGCGGCGCTGATCGCCGCGTTCGGGCTCTTGATGCTGGAGCTGTCGGCCTATTTCGCGCTGGTGCAGATGTGGAGCGCGATCGCCGCGGCGGCCATCCTCGGCGCCGTCAATTTCGCCATCGCGGCCGCTCTATTCCTGATCGCCGGCCGGCCTCCGTCGGGCCGCGATATCGAGCTCGCCAACGAAATTCATGACGCGTCCATCGAAGCGCTCCAGCTCGAGGCACGTGCGCTCCAGGCCCAGGTGTCGGGCGCGGTGCATCATCCGCTGAGCACGATCGTGCCGACGCTGCTGCCGCTGATCGCAATCGTCGTGAAGAACTTGCGAACGGCGGCCAAGACGGCGCCCGATGCAGATTCGGCCAAGGCGCGCTCCTAGAGGAACGGCTTCGGCTCGAATCGAATGCCGCGGCGACTTGTTCAACTCTCGCGGCAGAGCAATCGCATGGAGCGATTTCTGCAATGGCCATCCTTCGAGACGCCCGCCGTCGGCGGGCCTCAGGATGAGGATCGAGGGCGCTACGCCAGACGCTGCCTCCCAGCAAAAATGCGAAAACAACCCCATGCACAGTAGACCGCCCCTGTCAGAACAAGGACTTGCGGGGATGGACGAGGTCTTTTCGGATTTGCGAAATAAATTCTGGCGCGTCGGGCAAAACAGTGGCATACTGGCGCCATCGCAACAGTCGCGAGCGTCAGGGCCTGCAAGGCTGCGCCCATCCCGACGCTGTTGCGCATAAACCCTTCATCCACATTTCGAAATTCGCATTCGCGCGCAGCGCGCCTGCGCCGCCCAGGAGGACACGGCACGTGACCACAGCTCTTTCGCATCCCATCACATCGCCGCTCGCGGCAAACGATCGCGGCGCCCCCGCCGCGAACCCGCACGTCAAACTCACCAGCGCCGCATCGCGGTCAGGCGTCCCGACCCGCAGGCCGGCGAACGGCATCAAAGCTTCAGCCTGACGTCGCAGATGTCTGGCTCGGCCGGGTCCGGCTTGACCTCGAAGCCGAGCTGCCGGCACATGTCGAGCATGACGGTGTTCTCCTGCAGCACGTCGCCCGATATGGTCTTCAATCCTTCCGACCGCGCGTAGTCGATGATCAACTGCATGAGGGCCCAGCCGAGCCCCCTGCCCTTGAGGTCGGACCGCAGCAGGATCGCGTATTCGCCGGTCTCGTAGATCGAGTCGGAATGGAGCCGAACCACGCCGACCATTTCGCCGGTGGCCTCGTCGAATGCGATGAAGGCCATCGCGCGCGCATAGTCGAGCTGGGTCAGGCGTGCGATGAATTCGTGGGTGAACTCCTTCATCGGGGCGAAGAAGCGCAGGCGAAGGTCGTGTGCCGTGACGTGGCGCAGGAATTCGTGGATGGTCGGCTCGTCCTCGGGGCGCATGGGCCGCACGAAGATGCGCCAGTCCTCCTTGAGCTTGAGGCGGCGCTCCCATTGCGACGGATAGGCGCGAACGGCGAAATTGGCCGGGCCGGAGCCGGCGAACTTCCGCTGCGGCGGTGCGATTGCGACGCGGGCATCCACCGCGGTCACGCCGGTTTCGTCGGCCAGCAGCGGATTGATGTCGAATTCGCGGATCTCGGGAATGTCGGCCGCCATCTGCGCCAGCTTGACCAGCACCATGGCGACGACGTCGTGCTTCACCGCCGGCACGTCCCGATAGGCCTTCAGCAGCCGCGACACGCGCGTGCGGTCGATCAGATCGCGGGCCAATTGCAGGTCGAGCGGCGGCAGCGCCAGCGCCTTGTCGTTGATGATCTCCACCGCCGTGCCGCCGCGGCCGAAAACCACCACCGTGCCGAAGGTCGGATCGTCGGCAAGGCCGAGGATCAGCTCGCGCGCCTTTGCCTTGACGACCATGGCCTGGACGATGACGCCGCCGATACGCGCCTCGGGCCGCAGCTTTCGCGCTCGCGCAAGTATGTCCGTCGCCGCTGCACGCACGGCCTCCGGCGTCGTCAGGTTGAGCACGACGCCGCCGACGTCGGATTTGTGGGTGATGTCACGCGACATGATCTTCAGCACGACGGTGCCGCCTTGGGCGAAGATGTCCTTTGCATAGGTCACCGCCTGCTCGACATCGGCTGCCGCAAAGGTCGGCACCATCGCGATATCGTAGGCTTCGAGCAGGTGCTTGATCTCGACAGGTTCGAGCCACTGGCGGCCGTCCGCGATCGCGGCTGTGACGATCTCTCTCGCCCCCCTGACATCCGGAACGAACGTATCGGGCATCGCGGGAGGCACCTGGGTCAGCTCCTCCACGACCTCCCGGTGCCGGACCAGATGCATGAAGCCGCGCACGGCGTCGTCCTCGGTCGGATAGTTCGGCACGCCGGCGCTGGAGAGTGCCTGGATGATGTGCTGATCGGCGCCCACCCAGGCCGCCAGCACGGGCTTTGCCCATCGCCGGTGCTGCTCGCGATACTTGGCCACGAGCTCCGTCACGGTCTTGGCGATCTCGACGGCCGATGCGATCGCGGTCTGCACGTTGAGGACGAGGACTGCGTCGTTGTCGCGATCGGCCAGCAGCTCCTCCAGCGCCGCTGCGTAACGCGCAGCGTCGGCGTCGCCCACGATGTCGACGGGGTTTGCACCGGACCAGGTCGGCGGCAGCGCCGCATCGAGCTTCCTGCGCGCATCAGTCGAGATGGTTGCCGGAATACCTCCGAGCTCGACCAATCGATCGACGGCGAGGACGCCGATGCCGCCACCGTTGGTGAGGATGGCGAGACGCTTTCCCGTCGGCGATTCCACGCGGCCGAGTGTCTCGGCACAGTCGAACAGCTCGCGCAGGTCGGACACCCGCAGCACGCCCGCGCGGCGGAACGCCGCGTCATAGACGGCGTCGGCACCGGCGAGCGCCCCGGTATGCGTGGCAGCGGCCTTCGCACCCTGCGCCATGCGGCCGGACTTCACCACGACGACGGGCTTCACGCGCGCGGCGGCCCGCGCCGCCGACATGAACTTGCGCGCGTCCTTGATCGCCTCGATGTAGAGCAGGATCGCGCGGGTCTTGTGATCCATCGCGAAATGGTCGAGCAGATCGGCAATGTCGACGTCGATCTGATCCCCGATCGAGACGATGCCGGAGAAGCCGACGCCGCGCTGCGCGGCCCAATCCACCATGCCGGCGGCAATGGCGCCCGATTGCGAGATCAGCGCGAGGTTGCCGGCCCCCGGCATGTGGGCGGCGAAACTGGCATTCAGGCTGACGCCGGGCATCATGATGCCGAGGCAGTTCGGCCCGATCAGCCGCATGCCGTGTTTGCGGGCGGCAGCGCTGGTCGCCTCGTGCAGCGATCCCGGTCCCTGGCCGAGCCCGGCTGAGACGATCAGTGCACCCGCAGATCCGCGACGGCCGGCCTGCTCGACGATGCCTGGAATCTCGCCCGCGGGCGCGGTGACGACGACGAGCTCGGGCACGAAGTCCAGCCTGTCCAGGCTCTTCACCGCCGCGAGGCCGCCGATCTCGGCGTGGCGCGGATTGACAAGGCCAAACCGCCCCTTGAATCCGGCCTTGCGAATGTTCTCCAGGACCGCGCGTCCAACGGACGCCGGACGCGCGCTCGCGCCGACGAGCGCGACCGAGCGCGGCGATAGCAGGTTGTTTAGGCGATAGATGGACATGAAAGCAAATGCGCTGGGTCAGCGGCGGTTCCGATGATTGACGATGCGGCCGAAGCAAGGAGCCTGGTACAAGATCATAACCCAGCACGGTGGCTGGCCAATGACGGCCATTGTCACATTGTCGATGCCATGGAAGTTCGAAAGACGTACCCGACGGGCATTGGAAGCTCCTCAGCCTTCAACATAGGCAAGCGCTTCATCGAAATACTTGATCCTCGTCAGCCGGGGAACTCGGTACTGGTCACCCGGGACGGGCGTTGACTGAGTCAAGGACTGGCCACTCGGTCGTTCTATGAGATAGTTCAGTCGGAGCGGTTCGCCCGGAGACAGACATGCGTGCGATAGTGTTGCCGGCCCCACGTGCGCGGCTCCAGATGGAAGAGCGGCCCGACCCGTCCTCGGCGCGGCCGTGCTGACGCCCTGATGGTGCTTTGAATGTCCGCTTCGATGAAGGATGACACGGCGGCTCAGGAGCGCATCTTTCGGATGCTGACCGACCATCCCGGCGTGACGCGCATCGACACGCATGCCGCCTCGGTGTTCCTGGACGAAAAGCGCGCGCTGAAGATCAAGCGCGCCGTCCGGTTTCCCTTCCTCGACTATTCGACGCTGGAGAAGCGCAAGGCGGCCTGCGAGGAGGAGATCCGGATCAACCGGCCCCTGGCGCCGCAGATCTATCATGGCGTTGTGGCGATCACGGAAGAGCCGGATGGATCGGTGAAGGTCGAGGGCGCCGGCCGGCCGATCGAATATGCGGTCGACATGTCGCGCTTCGACGAAAGCAGGACGTTGGATCATCTGGCCGAGGCGGGCCCGCTCGACGCGAAGCTTGCCTCGGCCGCCGCTGACGCCATCGCGGCTTCGCACCTGGCGGCGACACGTGCCGACGGAGAAGCATGGGTCTCCTCCATCCCGGGCCTGATCGACGGCAACACCAATGGTCTGCAGGCCGGCGGACACTTCAGCGCAGACGAGATCGAGCAACTCGGCAAGGCCTCGCACACGGCCTATCTGCGTATCCGTCCCCTGCTCGCAGAGCGCGGCCGCCGGGGCTTCGTGCGCCGCTGCCATGGTGATCTGCATCTGGCAAACATCGTCATGATCGGCGATCGGCCCGTGCTGTTCGACGCGATCGAGTTCGACGCACAGATGGCAACCGTCGACGTGCTCTACGATCTCGCATTCACGCTGATGGACCTGCTGCAGCATCATCAGCCGGGCGCGGCGAACATGGTCCTGAACCGCTATCTCGCCGCGACGCCGGCCGACAATCTCGACGGGCTCTCGACCCTGCCGCTGTTCATGTCGATCCGGGCGGCGATCCGCGCCCAAGTGACCTTGGCGCGACTCAAGCGGCCGCATTCCGACGGTCCCGGCATTCTCTACCTGGCACGACGTTACTTCGACCTCGCCGGCACGCTGATCCGTCCTCCCGCTCCGCGCCTGATTGCGGTCGGCGGGCTGTCCGGCACCGGAAAGACCGCCCTGGCGCACGCGCTCGCGCCGGTCGTGACACCGGAGCCAGGCGCCGTCGTGCTGCGCAGCGATCTCGTGCGCAAGCAGATGCTCAGGGTCGAGGATACCCATCGCCTGCCGCCTTCGGCCTATACGCCGGAGGTCACGGCCCGGGTCTACGACACGCTGGTGCAGCAGGCCCGGCGGGTGCTGGCGCAGGGCCATTCGGCGATCGTCGACGGCGTATTCGCGCGCGAGGACGAACGCGATGCGGTCGCGGCGCTGGCGCGCGAGTGCAACGTGACGTTGAACGGGCTGTTCCTGGTCGCAGACCTTGCAACCCGGCAAGCGCGCATCGGCAGCCGCCGGGGAGACGCATCGGACGCCACGCCGGAGGTTGCCGCGCTGCAAGAGCACTATAATATCGGCCATGTCGGCTGGGCGATCATCGATGCCTCCGGGACACAAGAGCAGACGCTTCAGAACTGCCGGAACGTCATCGCTGAGGGGCAAACAAGGCAAACTGATTGATGCGAAGGAAGTCGCGACCCACCACGCGCTCGACGGCAAATACGCATGCCAAGCCGGCAACGCGGCGCAATGTCCTGCCCGCCCGCCTCAGCCCCGGCATGGCCTGCGACACGGCCTTCCGCATTATCGCCCGCCGACACCTCGGCGCGGTGATCGCTCAGCACGACGGCACCTGCCGCGGCGATCCGGATGCGCTGCACCAGATCCGGATCGCACTCACCCATCTGCGGACTGCAATCCGCTTCTTCTCGCCCATGGTCGACGATGCCGTGCGACCGGAAGTCTGGGCCGAACTGAAATGGCTGAACAGCCAGCTCGGCATGGTGCGGGACCTCGACGTGGCCATCGAGCGGATCGTCGCAGAGAGTAGCGACGAGCTCGCCGTGGTCGCCGAGCTTCAGCGCTGGGACGAGAAACGCGCGGAGAGCCATCGGCTGCTGGCGCGTGCGCTGCAATCGGCGCGGTATCGCCGCCTGGTCGAGCAAACCTCAACGTGGATCGAAAGCGGCCCCTGGTCGACGCGCCGCAGCAAGGAAGCGATCCGGTTGCGCCGCTGCACCCTCGCCGACCATGCGACGGAGCGGCTGACCGAGTGGGAAACGACGCTGCTCAAGAAGGCCCGTAAGCTGAAGAAGCTCGATGTCGAGAAACGTCACAAGCTGCGGCTGCTCAACAAGCGGATGACCTACTCGGTCGAGTCGCTTGCGGATCTGTTCGCCGATGGCGTGGCGACGAAACAGAAGTCCATCCTCAAGCAATTGCGCAAGGCACAACGCTCGCTCGGTCAATTGAACGACGATGCACGCGGACAGGCGCTGGCGGCGTCATTGAATGGCGCCGGGATCGATGCCAGCAATCGCTTCCTCGATCGCAAGCGCGAGAAGAAACTGTTGCGGAAGGCGTCAACAGCCTATCGCAAATTGGACAAGGCGAAGCCCTTCCGCTCCTCGGATCTCGCGCCGAGATCGGAGCCGGAGGCTTAGGTGTGGCGGAGCCGTCTCACAAATGCTCAATCGGACGAACATGTTCATCCGATTGACCTGAGTCAAACCGCACCTTGGTACCCTGTTTAGGTTCATGCATCGAAATTCCAAAAAGCCAGCGGAGTTCGTCCATGCGCGCCCACCAGATCATGACCCGTTCGGTCATCTCGGTCACCCCCGACACCAGCATCGTCGAGGCGGCCAATATCATGCTGAAGCGACATGTGAGCGGCCTCACGGTGGTCGACGCTACCGGCAAGCTGGTGGGCGTGGTGTCGGAAGGAGATTTCATCCGCCGTAGCGAGATCGGCACCGGGCGCAAGCGCGGGCGCTGGCTGCGGTTCATCCTCGGTCCGGGCAAATCCGCCAGCGACTTCGTCCATGAGCACGGCCGCAAGATCTCGGAAGTGATGACCGACTCGCCCGTGACCATCACCGAGGATACGGCGCTTGCGGAGATCGTCGATCTCATGGAGCAAAACAACGTCAAGCGGCTGCCGGTGGTGCGCGACGACAAGGTTGTCGGGATCGTGTCCCGCGCCAACCTGTTACAGGCCGTGGCCGGGCTCGCCCGCGAAGTGCCGGATCCAACCGCCGATGACGACCACATTCGCAGCCGCATCATCGACACCATGGAGAAGAACGACTGGTGCCCGTTCGGGCTGAACGTCATCGTGCGCGACGGTCTCGTTCATCTCAGTGGCGTCATCACCGAAGAGCGGGCACGGCAGGCCGCGATCGTCGCCGCGGAGAACGTCGAGGGCGTGAAGAAGGTGCACGATCATCTCTGCTGGGTCGACACCATATCCGGCGTCTATCTCAACTCGCCTGAAGACGACGAGCTCGCCAAAGCGAGCTGATCGCGGTGCAGTTCAGCTCGGAATGACGGCGGTGGCTTCGATCTCGACGCGCGCCGCCTTCTCGACGAGGCGGACGACCTGAACCAGGGCCATCGCTGGATAGTGCGTTCCGAAGACGTCGCGGTAGATCTTGCCGAGCTCCTTCAGATTGGCCAGGTACTCGTCCATGTCGACGACGTACCAGGTCAGGCGCACGAGGTGCTCGGGCCGGGCACCGGCCTCGGCCAGGATCGCTGCGATGTTGTCCAGGGTCTGGCGCACCTGCGCAACGAAGCCATCGGCGAGACGCTCCTCGGCGTCCCAGCCGATCACCCCGCCGGTGACGACGATACGTCCTTCGGCAGCCATGCCGTTGGCATAACCCTTCGGCAGCGGCCAGCCTGACGGCTGCAGGATCTGCGCCCTTGTGCGCGTTCCATCTTCGGCTGCGGTCGGCAGCACCGCGAGTTGCGGGCTTTTCGGCGTCGTCACAGACAATTCTCTATCCTTCTCTCATTCCGCGGCGACGCCTGAGGACGTCACTGCAGCCTGCGCCAACTGCCGCAGGGCAAAGCGCTTCAGCTTGCCGGTCTCGGTCTTCGGCAATTGCGCGACGAACTCGATGGCGCGCGGATATTTGTACGGCGCGATCTCGCGTTTGACGTGCTCCTGCAACTCGGCCACCAGCTGAGCGTCAGGCGTCACGCCGGGTGAGGCAATGACATAAGCCTTGACGATCATGCCGCGCGCCTCGTCGGGCGCACCGACCACACCGCACTCGGCGACCGCCGGATGCGTGAGCAGCGCCGCTTCGACGTCAGTTCCTGCGATGTTGTAGCCGGCCGACACGATCATGTCGTCGGAGCGCGACTGGTACCAGAAATAGCCGTCGCCATCCATCAGATAGGTGTCGCCCGTGATGTTCCAGCCGTTCTGGACGTATTTCCGCTGCCGCTCGTCGGCCAGATAGCGGCAGCCGGTCGGCCCGCGCACGGCCAGACGGCCCATCGTTCCGGGCGGAACGTCGCGGCCCTCATCGTCGACGATCTTGGCTTCATAGCCCGGCACGGGCTTGCCGGTGGCGCCGGGGCGGATCTCGTCCTCGGTCGCGCTGATGAAGATGTGCAGCATCTCGGTCGAGCCGATGCCGTCCATCAGCTTGATCCCGGTCGCCTTGAGCCAGGCATCAAATGTCGGCTTGGGAAGGGTCTCGCCCGCGGAGACGCATTTGCGGAGCGAAGAAATGTCGCGGCCTGCGAGCTTGCCGAGCATGGCGCGGTATGCGGTCGGCGCCGTGAAACAGACCGTGGTCTTGTACTGCTCGATCGCATTCAGAATGTCGTCCGGCGTCGTCTTCTCCAGCACGACGAAGGAGGCGCCGATATGCATCGGAAACAGCACGCCGCCGAAGCCGAAGGTGAAGGCGAGCGGCGCCGAGCCGATGAAGCGATCGTTGTGCTCGGCGCGCAGAATGTTGCGCGCATAGCCGTCACAGACCGCGAGCATGTCGCGATGGAAATGCATGGTGCCCTTGGGATCGCCGGTCGTGCCCGAGGTGAACGCGATCAGGCAGATGTCGTCGGCGGCGGTATCGACCGCCTCGAACTCCGGACAGGCATCGGCGATCAGCGCTTCGAGCGAATCCGCCGCGCCATTGCCCCAATAGATGACCCGATCGAGGCCCGGTGCCGCAGCCTTCGCCTTCTCCATCTCCTCGGCGAGCTTTCCATCGCATAGCGCCAGCGTGATCTCGGCCTTCTGGATCGGATAGGACAGCTCCTTGGCGCGCAGCAGCGGCATCGTCGCCACGCAGATTCCGCCGGCCTTGATCACCGCGAGATAGGTCGCAACCATCATCGGATTGTTGGCCGAGCGCAGCAGCACACGCCCGCCGGTGACGAGGCCGAGCTTGCCAACCAGCACATTGGCGATGCGGTTCACCAGCGCCTGCAACTCGCGATAGGTGTAGCTGACGCCTGGGCTGACGACGCAAGGAGCATCGCCGTGGCCCTGCTCGACCCAGCGATCGAGGAAATAGCTGACGCAATTCAGTCGCGGCGGATAGTTCAGCTCCGGCCGCGTGAAGATGAATTCGGGCCAGAGCTCGCGCGGCGGCAGATGTTGCCGCGCGAACGTATCGACATGGGCCGTCGCAGCATTGCCGTCACACGAGCCCGACACTTGAATCTTGGCGGCGTTGGCCATCGCACGCTCCTTTCAGCATGGATTGCACCCGGCAGCACGATCTGGAAAACATTTTAGGCTTAAAACAATTCGGCGCAATAGGGGATTTTGGGCATCCCGTGCTTTTTCATGCGGCAAAGGGTGTCGGGTTGTCGCGCCCGCAGGCTACGGCCGGCGGCGGGCGGCCGATTTCTGCGCGGACGCCTTGGTCTTGGCGAGGAGGCGCATCAATTCGCGCACGTCCTTCGGGGAGAGATCGGCGAACAGATCGGCGATCCAGGTCTCGTGCTCGGCGGCCATCCTGCGGAACTCGGCACGCCCAAGCTTCGTCAGCCGGATCACCTGGACGCGGCGATCGGTGTCCGAGGTCCGCCGGTCGAGATGGCCTGATTCCACCAGGCGCTCCACGAGCCCGGTCACATTGCCGTTCGAGACCATCATGCGCTTGGAGACATCTGACAGGGTCATGCCGTCAGGCGCCTTGTCGAGCTGTGCCATCAGGTCGAAACGCGGCAACGTGACGTCGAACCGCTGCCGCAGCCGGCCGCGCACCTCGCCCTCGATCAGCGTCGTGCAGGTCAAGAGCCGCAGCCACAGCCGAAGCTCTTCGGCGTGGTCCTCCGGTGTTTCGACAACCTTGGTCTCGGAATCGAGCATGTCGATGCAGTCACTCACGGCCGGCATTGGCGCGGGCACGGATTCCCCAACGTTTTGAGCTTCAAATAAATCCGCGCCGGCCGCAAGTCCAAAGCTGCAACAATCGACCGCACGCCAGTTTCTTTAGGCTTCAAATAATTGGCGCGCAGCTTGCATGCACAACTGCCCGCAGGATGCGACGCATCGCGCTCGGCTTGCCGGGGCCGCCGTCATCGGCATAAGCTTTGGATTGAAGTACGTGGCTTGCAGCGCAAGCCAATCCTCACGAGGGACAGATCATGAAGACGCAAATGACCTTGGCTGCAGCTGCGATGCTACTCGGCACCGTGGTGACCCCTGCCCTCGCCCAGGAAAAGATCAAGATGGGTGTGATCGTGACCCTGTCGGGGCCCGCCGCAGCGCTGGGCCAGCAGGTTCGCGACGGCTTCGCGCTCGCCGTGAAGGATCTCGGCAGCAAGATGGGTGGCCGCGATGTCGAGGTCGTCGTCGTCGACGACGAGCTGAAGCCGGATGCTGCGGTGACCAAGGTGAAGGGCCTTCTGGAGCGTGAGAAAGTCGACTTCGTGGTCGGGCCGATATTCTCCAACATCCTTCAGGCCATCCACCGGCCGATCACGGAGTCGAAAACCTTCCTGATCAGCCCCAATGCCGGTCCGTCGACCTTCGCTGGCAAGGATTGCAACCCGTTCTTCTATGTGACCTCGTATCAGAACGATCAGGTGCACGAGATCCTCGGCAAGGTCGCGCAGGATCGCGGCTACAAGCGGATGTACCTGATGGTGCCGAACTATCAGGCAGGAAAAGACTCGGTGGCGGGATTCAAGCTCGACTACAAGGGCGAGATCGTCGAAGAGTCCTACATGCCGCTGAACACGCTGGATTTCCAGCCGGAGCTGTCCAAGATCTCCTCGCAGAAGCCCGATGCAGTGTTCACGTTCATGCCGGGCGGCCTCGGCGTCAATCTCGTCAAGCAATACCGCCAGGCGGGGCTCGCCGACACCATTCCGGTGCTCTCGGCCTTCACGGTCGATGAATCGACCCTGCCGGCGCAGCAGGATGCGGCGGTCGGCATGTTCGGCGGCGCGAACTGGGCGCCCAACCTCGACAATCCTCAGAACAAGAAGTTCGTTGCCGCCTACGAGGCCGCCTACAACAGCGTTCCCGGCACCTACGCCTTCCAGGCTTACGATGCCGCGATGCTGATCGACAGCGCCGTCAAGGCCGTGAAGGGCAATCTCTCCAACAAGGACGCCGTTGGCTCCGCCTTGAAGAAGGCCGACTTCACCTCGTTGCGCGGGGCTTTCAAGTTCAACAACAACAATTATCCGATCCAGGATTTCTACCTGACCAAGGTCGCCAAGCGTCCGGACGGCAAGTTCCAGACCGAGATCGTGCAGAAGGTCTTCGAGAATTACGGCGACCGCTATGCCAAGGACTGCAAGGCGGCGAACTAAGGCCGTGTATTGCGTTACGGGAGGACTGCAATGAAGAGCGAAATCACCGGCATCACGCGGGCCAATGAGGGAATCCAGGGCATTTCCTGGAACATCCTCGGCCAGACCTACGTGCCGAAGAGCTACGCCGAGAACAGCTTCTCCTGGCACGCGACGCTGCCGCCGGGCACCTTCGTGCCGCCGCACATTCACCCCGACCAGGATGAGTATCTCTACATGCTGGAGGGCAAGCTCGATTTCATGCTGGGCAATTCGGAGGCGCAGGCAAGTGCAGGCGACCTGATCCGCCTCGGCATGGGCGTGCCGCACGGCATCTTCAACAAGTCGGAGCAGACCGCCAAGGTGCTGTTCTGGGTCTCGCCGAGCCGCAAGCTGTTCGAGCTGTTCTGGGGCCTTCACAACATGAAGGAGCAGAAGCCCGAGGACGTCGTGGCGATGGCTGCCGAGTTCAACATCCACTTCCTGCCGCCGCCGCCCGGCGGCTAGCAGCCTGTCTTAAGCGCGGACCGCCGCGAGTCCCGGCACCGCGGCGAAGCCTGCCTTGGTGGCATAGCCGCGCACGATGGCCTCGCGCTGGGAATAGCTCAGGACGTTGTCGACATTGTCGAAGCCGTCGGGCGCGAGCTGCTCGACGGCGTCGATAACGCCCTCCGGCCCGCCGCGCCGGTTGGAGCGGACGATCTCGGCCGTCATCGGCAGACGCTTCTTCTCGTATTCGAGCAAGGCCTGACGCGGGTGTTCGGCGCGCACCAGCACATCCGCAAGACAGCGCGCGTCGAGAATGGCCTGCGAGGCGCCGTTCGACCCCACCGGATACATCGGATGCGCGGCATCGCCGAGCAGCGTGACCCTGCCCGATGACCAATAGGGCAAGGGATCGCGATCGCAGGTCGGATATTCGTAGAATTCGGGCGTTGCCGAGATCAGGCTCTTCACGTCGATATAGGGCACCGAGAAGCGCGCCACGTGCGGCATCAGCTCCTCGCGGCGGCCCGGCCGCGACCAGTCTTCCTTCCGCGGCGGCGGCGCGTTGCCCTCGCCCACCTTCACCAGCACCGCCCAATTGGTCAGGCGGCTCGCCGGGCTCGATCCTTCCGCGATCGGATAGATCACCACCTTGGCATTGAGACCGCCGGCCACGATCATCGATTTGCCGGTGAGAAACAGCGGCCAGTCACGCGCACCGCGCCACAGCATGAGGCCGTTCCAGCACGGCGGCCCTTCGTTCGGAAACAGCGTCTCGCGGACGCGCGAGTGAATGCCGTCGGCGCCGATCAGGATATCGCCGCGCGCGGTGTGGACATGGGCGCCGGCGCGATCGAAGAAGTAAGCGGTGACGCCGCCCTCGTCCTGCGAGAAGGCGCCGAGCCGGCAGCCGGTGTGAATCGCCTCTTGTCCGAGCCGCTCCTCGACGGCGCGATGGATAACGCCCTGAAGGCGGCCGCGATGGATCGAGAATTGCGGCACGTCATGGCCGGCGTCGATGCCGCGAGCTTCGCGCCAGACCTCCTGGCCATGGCGGTTGAGATAATAGAGCTGATCGGTGCGGATCGCGATCTCGTCGAGCTTCTGCAACAGGCCGAGGCCGGCCAGCTCGCGCATGGCATGCGGCAGCGTGTTGATGCCGACGCCGAGCTCGCGAATGGTGTCGGCCTGCTCGAAGATCTCGCAATCCAGGCCGCGCGAGCGGAACATCAAAGCCGTCGTGAGACCACCGATACCGCCACCGACGATAATCGCCTTCATCGCCCTAACTCCACTCGAACCGCAGGCAATGGGTTAACGTCGCACGGGCGGTCACTCCGCCGCAAGCGGCTTTGTCGCCTCCGCCTTGAGCTCGGGGGCTTAGCCTTAATTCTCAGCTCCTCAAGATCCTGCCGGTCGCGCACGCTGTTGCGGAACCCGAATACATGCGCATCGGCGACATCACCGCGCGATTGGCGAGCTTCATCTCACGCAGGCGGCAATGAAATTAGTTTAAGCCTAAAATAATCTCCCGCAAGTCCCCTCACTGGATTGGCTGCAGATAATTGCGACCGGCTCAGTCGCCCCTGAAGACCGGTTTGACCTTGTTGGCGAAAGCCTCGAAGGCTCGCTCGAAATCCGCCGTTGTCATGCACAGGGCTTGAGCCACGGCCTCTGCCTCGATCGCCTCCTCCACCGACATCGCCCATTCCATCGCCAGCATCCGCTTGGTCATGGTGTTGGCGAAGGTCGGGCCTTCCGCGACCTGCTTGGCCAGAACCTGCGCCTGGGGCAGCACCTGCTCCGGCGTGACGATACGGCTGAAGAAGCCCCAGCGCTCGCCCTCTTCCGCCGTCATGAACCGGCCGGTGTAGAGCAGCTCGGAGGCGCGGGACTGCCCGATGATGCGCGGCAGGATGGCGCAAGCACCCATGTCGCAACCGGCCAGCCCCACCTTGTTGAACAGGAACGCCACCTTGGCCCCGCTCGCCGCAAGGCGCATGTCGGATGCCATGGCAATGATCGCCCCGGCGCCGGCGCAGATACCTTCGACCGCGGCCACGATCGGCTGCGGACAGGCCCGCATCGCCTTGACGAGGTCGCCGGTCATGCGCGTGAATGCGGTCAGACCCTTGGTGTCCATCTTCACCAGCGGGCCGATGATCTCGAACACGTCGCCGCCGGACGAGAAATTGCCGCCGGCACCCGTGACGACGATGGACTTGACCGCGTCGTCGAAGGCGCAGGCGCGGAAGAAGTCGGTCAGTTCCCGATAGCTCTCGAACGTCAGCGGATTCTTTCGTTCGGGACGGTTGAGCGTGACCGTCGCAACGCCGTCGACCACGGCGAGCAGGAAGTGCTGCGGTGAGTAATCCGCAAGCGGCACGGTAACGGGATTGGCTGGTCTGCTCATGGGATCTCCTTGGCTTTCTTTTTCCGCACCTGCCAGGCAGGCTAGACTTCGCCACCGGCCACTGCGATCGCCTGTCCGGTGATCGCGCTCGCGCCCTCCCCGCACAGCCAGAGAACCGCGTCTGCGACCTCCTGAGGCGTGACCAGCCGTCCTTGCGGATTGTGCTTCGCGAGTTCGGCAATTGCCTGCTCGCGGGTCCGGCCCGTCTTCTTCATGATGTTGTCGATGCTCCCGGCGACGAGGTCGGTGTCGGTGAAGCCTGGGCACACCGCATTCACGGTGACGTTGCTTCCGGCCATCTCGAGAGCAAGCGAACGCACGAGGCCGATCACGGCGTGCTTGGCCGCTGCATACGCGCTGACATAGGCATAGCCCTTGAGCCCTGCGGTGGACGCCACCGCGACGATGCGGCCGTAGGGACGATCCTTCATGCCCGGCAGCACGGCCTGGACAGCATGTACGACGCCCATGAAATTGACATCCATCATCCGGCTGAAGAGCGCGCTGTCCGATTTCGCAAACGGCGCCGATTCAGCGCTACCCGCGTTGGCAACCAGGATGTCGATCGGCTTGCGCGCACTTGCCCCGGCGATGGCAGCTTTCAAAGACGCTTCGTTCGAGACGTCAGCGACAGCCGCAAAGTGCGCGGTGCCTGCATTAACCGCCTCGTCTAGAACCGCCGCGCTCCGGCCAAGCACGGTCACGGTCGCACCGGCGCCGACGAGAGCGGACGCGATCGCTCGGCCGATGCCGCGCCCACCACCGGTGACCAGCGCGTGCGGCGAATGCGGCAATCCGGACATACGCTGGCTCCCTCGGCTCTCGTGATCGCGCCTCCGATATATTTTAACCTTCAAGTTTTTGCAACGAAAGCGGCGCTCGATCGGCGAGCACGCCGCGCGGGAGACGGCCCGAAAATTGCTTTAAGTATAAAATTATCGCTTTCCATCCCCCACAGGCCTGTTAGCATCGAAGGGCCCAGCAGAAGGATGTCGCGTGTCGCAGCCTGTGCCAATGATAACAAAGGACGAACGCTTCGCCTACGAAGCGGCGGGTGATCCGGACGCAATACCGCTGATCTTCCTGCACGGCATCGGCGGCGCGGCGCGGGCCTGGCGGCGGGAGCTTGCGACATTTGGCGACCGCTTCCGCGCGATCGCATGGGACATGCCCGGTTATGGCAGATCGGCGCCGCTTGCCAGCGTCAGTATCGCTGCCCTGGCGGAGGCGCTGCAGCAATTCATCGCGCAACTCGGCGTCAGCAGGCCTGTTCTGGTCGGCCATTCCATCGGCGGCATGATTGTTCAGAAGTGGCTGGTTCAGTTCCCCAACCTGGCACGCGCAGTCGTGCTCGCGCAGACCAGCCCTGCCTTCGGGAAGGCGGACGGCGACTGGCAGAAATCGTTCATCGCGGCGCGGCTCGGGCCGCTTGATCGCGGCGAGACGATGAAGTCGCTGGCCCCCTCCCTGGTGAAGGAGCTCGTCGGCGACGATCCCGATCCGAACGGGATGGAGATCGCCCGCGAATGCATGGGGAGCGTGCCCGAAGCGAGCTATCGCGCCATGATGCTGGCTCTCATCGGCTTCGATCAACGCAGCACGCTCGGAAATATCTCCGTTCCGACGCTGTTGCTGTCCGGCTCAAAGGACAACAACGCGCCCGCGCCGATGATGGCAAGGACGGCGACCTATATCCCGGGGGCCGAATATGTCGAGCTGCCTGGCGTCGGCCATCTCGCCAATCTCGAACGCCCCGAGGCTTTCGACGAAGCTCTCGGCCGGTTCCTGAACTCTCTCGCGACCAAAGCCTAAGGTAACTGCGCGATGACCATGCAAGTCAGCAAGACGATTGGCGCGACCAACAGGGTCGCGCTGGATGCGCCGATCTTCGATCCCACTGCATTCCGCTTGAACGACGAGCAGGCCGGCATCATCACCCGCGCGAGAGAGATTGGCCAGACCGTGTTTGCCGGTCGCGCCGCCACTTACGATCGTGAGGCGACTTTCCCGACTGAAAATTACCGCGATTTGCATCGCGTCGGTCTACTCGGTATCGCCGTGCCAAAGAAGCACGGCGGCCTCGGCGCGAATTACCAGACCTATGCCTTGGCGGCGGCCGAGATCGGCCGCTATTGCGGCGCCACAGCGCTGACCTGGAACATGCATGTCTGCTCGACGCTGTGGTCGGGTCCCCTCGTCGACGATCTGGACATGGATGCGGAGACGCGCACCGAGCACGAGCGGCGGCGCGCGATCCATTACAAGCGCATCGTCGAGGATGGAGCGATCTACTCGCAGCCCTTCTCCGAAGGTGGAGCTGCCGCTGCCGGCGGGGTCGCATTCGGCACTGAAGCAAGGCCGGTCGAAGGCGGTTGGATCGTCAACGGCAAGAAGATCTTTGCATCGCTCTCGGGCCACGCCGACTATTACGGCGTGCTTTGCACCGAGATCGAGCAAGGCAAGAAGGCGTCGCGCCGCAACACGCTCTACCTGGCGATATCAGCCAAATCAGAAGGCGTCTCGGTCGTCGGCGACTGGGATCCGCTGGGCATGCGCGGCACGGTTTCGCGAACGCTGCTGTTCAAGGATGTGTTCGTTCCGGAAGATTCGGCGCTGATGCCGCGCGGCGTCTATTTCCAGGCAGCTCAGCGCTGGCCGCACATGTTCCTGACGCTGTCGCCGACCTATATGGGCCTGGCGCAAGCCGCCTACGACTTCACCGTGCGTTACCTGCGCGGCGAGGTCCCTGGCATGCCGCCGGTCAAGCGGCGGATGTATCCGACCAAGCAGATCGCGGTGGCGCAGATGCAGATCAAGCTGGAGCAGATCAAGGCAATCTGGTTCCAGGCCGTGACCGAGGCGCGCGCCAATCCTAGCAAGGAGCAGGTGCTGCGCGCCTATGCCGCGCAATATTCCGTGATGGAGGACGCCAATGAGCTCGCCGCGCTCGCGATCCGCACCTGCGGCGGCCAGGCCATGCTTCGCTCGCTGCCGCTGGAGCGAATCTATCGGGACAGCCGCTGCGGCTCGCTGATGCTGCCCTGGACCGCCGAGCTCTGCCTCGACCGGATCGGGCGCGAAGCGCTGTACGAGGCCGGTGAAACGGACGACTGACCGTGGACCTCTGTAGCCTGATCGAACGCAACGCGGCTTTCGCGCCAGACAAGACGGCCATTGCCTTCGAAGGCAAGCGGCTGAGTTACGCGGCATTCGCCGCACGGATCGAACGGACCGCGACTGCCTTGAAGGGGGAGCTCGGCGTCGGCCGCGGCGATCGCGTCGCGATTCTAAGCCTGAACCGGCCGGATTATCTGGTTCTGCTCTACGCCTGTGCGCGGCTCGGCGCGATGCTGGTGCCGCTGAACTGGCGCCTGGCCGTCGCCGAGCAGCTGTTCATTCTCGGAGATGCCGGCACCAAGGTCCTGGTGCTCGAGCAGGCGTTTTCCGGCGTGCTTGCCGAGCTGGGGCAGACCGCGGTGGGGACATCGGTCGTCGGCCTCGACTTCGCGCCGCCTCGCGGCACGTCGTTCGAAGATTTGCTGGCTCGCGGTGACGGCACGAGCCGAAATCCACACACCGACCTCTCCTGCCCACTGCTCATCGTCTACACGTCGGGCACGACGGGGCGACCAAAGGGCGCGGTGCTGCGCCAGGAGGCGCTGTTCTGGAACGGCGTCATGAGCCAGCACATGCACAACATGACATCCGAAGACCATGTGCTGACCGTGCTGCCGTTCTTTCACGTCGGTGGCCTCAACATCCAGACTACGCCCGCGCTCCAATTGGGCGCGACGGTCACGGTGCATGCGCGCTTCACGCCGGACGCCGCGCTTGCGGCTATCGAACGGGAACGGCCGACACTCACGGTGATGGTTCCTGCGATCCTTCAGGCGGTGAGCGAGCACGCTGCCTGGGCGACCGCTGATCTTTCCTCACTCAAGGCCGTCGCCACCGGCTCGACCATCGTACCGCCGCACCTGATCGAGCGCTTCGTCGCGCGCGACGTCCCGGTGCTTCAGGTCTATGGTTCGACCGAAACCTGCCCGATCGCCGTCTACACGCGGCTTGGCGGCGATCTTTCGCGCGCGGGATCGACCGGCCTTGCCGGGCTGTGCTGCGAGGCAAAGGTGATCGACCAGGCCGGGGCTGAACTGCCCGCGGGCACGCCGGGCGAGATCGCGGTGCGCGGCCCAAACGTGTTCTTCGAATATTGGGGCAACGAGGCTGCAACGCGCGAGGCGTTGCGCGACGGCTGGTATCGCACCGGCGATATCGGCCTGTGCGACGCCGACGGCTATTTCTGGATCCGCGACCGCAAGAAGAACCTGATCATTTCAGGCGGAGAAAACGTCTACCCGGCCGAGGTCGAGCGCGTCCTGCTCGAACATCCTGATGTCAGCGACTGCGCCGTGATCGGCCGGCCGGACCCGCGCTGGGACGAGGTGCCGATTGCCTATGTCATTGCGAGATCCGGCTGCCGGCTCGAGGCGGACGAATTGAAGGCGCATCTTCAAGCGCAACTCGCGCGCTACAAAATTCCGCGCGAGATCGTCTTCGTCACCGATCTGCCGCGGACGGCGCTGGGCAAGGTGCAGCATTTCCTGCTGAAGCAGCTTGATGCGCAGTCACGGGCGCAAGGAGAAGCATCTTGAAGATCGCAGTTCTGGGTGGGGGAAACGGCTCTTTCGCGGCCGCGGGCGATTTTGCGCTGTCGGGGCACGAGGTGCGGCTCTGGCGCCGCGATGCCGATAAGGTCGCAGCGCATCGCGCCGCCGGCTCGCGCATTCTGGTCAAGGATCACAACGGCCGTCATGACGTGAAGCTGGCGCTGGTCACGACCGAAATCGCGGACGCGGTCGACGGCACGGAGCTGATCCTGTGCCCCGCGCCCGCCTTCGCGCAAGCAGACATCGCCCGCCAGCTCGCGCCGCATCTGCGCGACGGTCAGGTCGTGTTTCTGCCGCCAGCGACGTTCGGCTCGATGATCTTCGCTCAGGCGGCCCGAGATGCCGGCAACAATGCCAAGGCCAGCTTTGCCGAAACCGGCACACTCCCGTGGCTGACCCGCAAGCACGGACCCTTCGAGGTCGCGATCACCATCCGTGCCAAGCGGCTCCCCGTCGGCGTGTTCCCGCTTGACCAGGCGCCCCACGCGCTCGCTGTGATCGGACGCGCTTTCCCAGACGCGATCGAGGCGTGCGGAGACGCGCTGTCGGGCGCCCTGATGAACGCAGGTCCGATCATTCACCCGCCGTTGATCGTGATGAACGCCGGGCCGATCGAACATTTCGAGCGCTGGGACATTCACAAGGAAGGTACGCAAGCCGCGATCCGCCGGGTCACTGACGCGCTCGACGCAGAACGCATCGCGGTGCGCGAGGCACTCGGCTACGGCGCGCCACATTTCCCGCTCGCTCACCATTACGCGAAGGAAGGCGAGATCTGGATGTATGGCCGCGGCTCGCACGACCGGCTGACCGATTCCGGCGATTGGCGCGAGCGGATCGTGCTGACAGAGCACCGTTACATGCGCGAAGATCTGCGGCTTGGGCTGTCGCTGCTGGTGTCCGTCGCGGGCCTCGCTGGCGTGGACACACCGCTGGCCAAAGCGCTTCTGTCAATCGGCGGCGCAATCTGCGGCGAAGATTTTGCCCGAGGTGGCCGAACGCTCCAGACGCTCGGGCTCGGCGATCTCAGCAAGGCTGAACTACAGACGCTGCTTCGCAATGGATTCTGATCGATGACCAATCGCATCAATATCGCCTGTCTCGGCGCTGGCCGCATGGGCCGGGGCATTGCCGTTGCCTTCGCGTATGCAGGGCACAGGGTCACGATGATCGATATCAAGGCGCGTTCCGCGGAGGACTTCACCAAGCTGGAAACGGACGCGCTTGGCGAAGTCAGGAAAACCTTCGCCAGCCTGTCGAAGCTGGGGCTCTTGGCCGAAGCGGATGTCGATCCACTTAGCGCGCGCGTCTCGGTGGTGGCGGCCGGCGGAAGCGCTGCAGCTCTGTCCGAGGCCGGCATCGTCTTCGAGGGCGTTCCTGAGGTGGTCGAGCTCAAGCGCGAAGTATTGGCGGCGGCGTCAAAGCGGGTCGGCCCTGAAACGATCATCGCGTCAACGACCTCGACCATCCTCGTCGACGATCTCTCGGGCGCGATCGTGAATCCGCGCCGCTTTCTCAATGTGCACTGGCTCAACCCGGCCTATCTCATCCCGCTGGTCGAGATTTCGCCCGGCAAGGCGACAGACCCGGCCGTCATCGGCGAGGTCAAGGCGCTGCTCGAAGGCATCGGGAAGGTGCCGGTGGTCTGTGCCGCCACACCGGGTTTCATCGTCCCCCGCATCCAGGCGCTGGCAATGAACGAGGCCGCGCGCATGGTCGAGGAAGGCGTCGCCAGCGCCGAAGAGATCGACAAGGCGATTCGCTACGGCTTCGGCTTCCGCTATGCCGTGCTCGGGCTGCTCGAATTCATCGATTGGGGCGGCGGCGATATCCTGTACTACGCCAGTCGTTACCTCGAAGGCGCGCTCGGCAGCGACCGCTATCGCGCGCCGGAGGTCATTTCCCGCAACATGCATGAGGGCCGGATCGGCCTGCGCACGGGCGCCGGCTTCCTGGATTACTCCGGGATGGACGTCGATGCTTATCGCGTGAAGCGGTTGCAGGCCATGGTCGACCTGCTCCGGCACTTCGACCTCGCCCGACCGCCCGTGCTCGATCGCGGCTAGCCGAAAACGTCCTGAAGCACGCCCTCGCGCACCACCGGGACGCCGTCGAGCTCGATAGTCGTTCCCATCATCGGCAGATCGAAATGCCCCGCCGTATAGCGCCCTGCAAATTCGTTCGCGCCGGTCGAGAACAGGAAGTTGCCGGAGACGGCCCGAATTTCGGTGCCGTTGGTGTCGCGCTGGTCGTACATGGATAGCGCTTCATAACGCGCACCAGGATTCATACCAAAGCCGACATGCGACACGGCATAGGCTTCGCGATCGCCCCAAGCGGCGAGATAGGCGCGCATCATCGCGGCATCCGTGCCTTCGCCTTCGAGTTCCACGACATAGTCGTCCTTCAGAGTCATCTTCACCGGCGAGGTCAGGTAGCGCTTGAAGGTCAGGTTGATGTCGCCGGGCGCCATCACCAGAGTGCCGTTGATGGTCCCGCTCTTGGGAAAGCTGACGACGATGCCGCCGGGCCAATGCGCGAGCGTGCCGGGCTTGTCGGTCCAGCCCCACACACCGACCGTCGACGCGCCGACCATATCGACATCGAGCGCCGTGCCGGCCTTCGAAGAGACACGCATGCGCTTCGTTCCGCGCAGCATTTTGGTTGCCACACGAACACGCTTTTCGAGCGCGGAATCCGGCACCATGCGCTCCAGCGCTTCGGGATGCTCGTTAGAGATCACCAGGATCCGCGCGCCGGCTTTGAGAATCTCCGGCGTCTCCACCGCATGCATCAGTCCTTCGATGGTGCAATCCACGACGAAGCCGGCCTGCTGAAGCGCCGTGATCACTGGACCAAGCTTTTGGATCGCCTCGCTCGCCCCGGAGGAGCGGACCGGAACGATATGCCGGTTACGCGGCGTCGGCATCACCACATGAAACGGCCGCGCGCCCATCCGCAGCAGGGCCAGCTCCGCGAGATGGACGTTCAACGCGCGTGACTGGGTCTCCGACAGGATCGCCGCGGTATCGCCGGCCTTGACGGCGCATCGCTCAAAGATCTCGCAAAACGCATCGATCCATTTTGCCTCGATACGATCAGCCAGCATGGTTCTCTCCCGGTCTTCAGGATTCTTGTTAGTTACGCTTCGGGGAAGCCCCGGAGCAAGTACGATCGCACGGCTCCCAGCAGGCCGTTCAATAGCAAGCCCAGCAGCGAGATCGTGATCAGCGGCACGAACATGTCCACGGCCTGGAAGGTTCTGGCCGCAGTCACGAGGGCGTGCCCCAGTCCGTCCGTCGACGTGATCATTTCGGCCAGAAACACCACGATGCAGGAAATGACAAGGCCAATCCGGCACCCGGTCAGGATCGACGGCATCGCTGCCGGCAGCACTACCTTGAAGAGGATTTCGTAGCGTGACGATCCCGCAGCCATGGCCGACCAGATCAGCTTCTGCTCGACGGTCGATGCACCGTAATAGGTCGACAGCAGGATCGGGAAAAGAGCATCGGCAGCCACCAATGTAATCTTCGAGCCATGACCAAATCCGAGCAGCAGCAGCAAGGCCGGATAGAGCGCGACCTTGGGCAAAGGCGCCAAGACGCGCACAATCGGCCGAACCAAGGCGTTGATCGCTGGACTAGCGGCGGCGGCGATGCCGATGCTGACACCGAGGACGACAGCAATCGCGAAGCCGGCAAACAGCCTGATCAGCGTCGCCGCGATCTCGTGCTGGAACGTCGAAGTCACGAGTTGCTGGAGCAGCCGGCCGAAGACGAAGCCTGGCGGCGGCAGCAGAACTGCGGGTGCAAAGCCGAAAGACACCAAGCCTTGCCACAGCGCGATCACCAGTGCGATCGGAGCAATCCCAAGAACGAAATTAGGGGAGAGAAGCCGCGACATCATGAGAAGCTCAGCGGCATGTCGAACTGTGGCTCGGACCAGCGCACGAGCCTGGCACGAATCCTTTCAAAAATCGCGTCGAGGCAGATTCCCATCGCTCCCACGATGATGATCATCGCAAAGACGGTTTCGTATTGGCCCATGTCGAGCGCATTGAACAGGATGTTCCCGGCACCGGACTGACGGGCAATCATCTCGCTGGTGATCATCGTGATCAGCGCCAGCACCAACCCCGTACGACACCCCGTCAGAATTTCAGGCAGGGCCGCCGGTAGCACGATCCGCACCAGACGCTGCACCGGCGAGAGCCCCATCGCAGCACCCGACCACAGCATCTTCTCTTCGACCGCCTTGGCGCCTTCGAAGCTGTGATAAATCACGGGCAGGCTGACGCCGAGGAAGATCACGAGCGTTTTCGTGATGTCGCCGACGCCGAGCCACAGCATGATGATCGGCATCAAGGCCGCCTTCGGCACGGGATAGATCACCATCAGGAGCGGATTGAAGAAGGCCGCAACTGCGGCGCTACGTCCCATCAAGAGGCCAAGCGGAATCGACACGAGCACGGCCGCGCCAAATCCCATCGCCATGCGCCGGAGCGAGGCCAGAATATTGATCAGGGATTCCTTGTCGCCAAGGATGTCCGGAATCGCTTTCATCGCTCCGATCGCGGTCGGAAAGCTGTCATTCTTCAGCGCCAGTGACGCGACCTGCCACACCACCAGCAATCCGATGCAGGCGAGCACCGGGGCAGCGCGCTTGGTCATGCCGGCCGCCGACATCATGCGGGCGCTCCGGCTTCGTCGCTCTCGTCGAACATGCGCTCGATATCGACGATGTACTTCTGGTAACGCGGATCGAGCAACAGCTCGTTGCGGCGGCGCGGTCGCGGCAGGTCGATGTCGATGACCTGCCGGATTCGCCCGGGCGATTTCGACATCATGACGACCTTGTCCGAGAGGAAGACGGCTTCGTCGACCGAATGGGTGACGAACAGCACCGTCTTGCGGTCACGCTCCCAGATGTTCAGAAGATCGTTCTGCAGGCGCGTCCTCGTGTGCGCGTCAAGCGCCCCGAACGGCTCGTCCATCAGCAGCACTTCGGGATGGTAGGCAAGTGTCCGCGCCAGCGCCACGCGCTGCTTCATGCCGCCCGACAGCTCCTTGGGATAGAAGTTCTCGTAGCCCTTGAGGCCGACCATCTCGATCAGCGCCCGGCTCTGCGCTTCGGCCTCGGTGACGCGAATTCCTTGCTGACGCGGCCCATACATCACGTTGCCGAGCACGGTCTTCCAGGGAAATAGCGCAAACTCCTGGAACACCGGTCCGCGATCCGGACCGGGCCCCGTGATCGCCTGCCCCTTCATCTTCGCCGCGCCGCTGGTTGGACTGACGAAGCCGCCGACAATGTAGAGCAGTGTCGACTTGCCGCAGCCGGACGGACCAAGGATGGAGACGAAAGCTCCCTCCTCGATCGTCAGCGAAATGTCCGAAAGCGCAACATGATCCTTGCGTGCCGAGGTCTGAAAAACCTGCGAGACGCGGTCGATCTCGATGATTGCGGAAGCCGGGTCTTGGTGCGTCACCGGTCTCACCCGTTCGCTCGATCTCGCAGACACTACCGTCATCCCGCCTTCCGTCCTACTCGCACGAAGCTTCAGCGGCACGAGCTTAGCAAGAAGCCTGCCAGACGGGCTGTCATTTTCGCACCCGTGCGGTGCGTCATTCGAACCACGGCCATTCTGCCGGGCCTTCATGCGTCACGGCTCCGCCTGGCGCCTGCCCAACCAGCCGCGCATATTTTGCCAGCGCACCTGCACGGTGGCGTGGCGGGCGCGGCTTCCAATCGCGTCGCCGCGCAGCGAGCTCCTGTTCTTCGAGCAGGACATCCATCCGCCGATTTGCCGCATCGATCCGGATCCTGTCACCATTCCGGACGAGCGCCAGCGGACCGCCAACGAATGCCTCGGGGGACACGTAGCCGATGCACATCCCGCGGGTCGCGCCGGAGAACCGGCCATCGGTGATCAGCGCCACTTTTTCACCCATGCCCTGCCCGTAGATCAGTGCGGTGACGCCAAGCATCTCACGCATGCCAGGTCCGCCGACTGGCCCTTCATTGCGGATCACGAGAACCTCGCCCGCCTTGTAACTGCGGTCACGAACGGCTGCGACGCAGGCTTCTTCATCCTCGAAAACACGCGCGACGCCTTCGAAGAATTGGCTCTTCAAGCCCGCCACCTTGATCACCGCCCCATCGGGACAGAGGTTACCCTTCAGCACCGCGACGCCACCGTCAGGCATGATCGGCGCACGAGCCGTGTGCACAACCTCTCCGTCGGGCGCGTTGGCCACACCGTACTCTTCGGCAAGTGTGCGGCCGGTGATCGACAAGCAGCCGCCATCGATATGACCGCTCTGGATCAGCTCGCGAATGATGACCGCAGCGCCGCCGATATCGTAGACATCCTTCGCCGTATACTTGCCTCCGGGGCGCAGATTGCCGATCAACGGCGTCCTGGCAAAGACCTCCCCCACATCATCGATGCTGAATGCAATTCCGGCCTCATTCGCGATCGCCGGCAGGTGCAGCGCGGCGTTGGTCGAGCCGCCCGTCGCTGCCACGATCGCCGCTCCGTTCTCCAGGGATTTCCGCGTCACGATGTCGCGCGGCAGCGGCCCGCCGCGGTCCAGCATCTCCATGATCAGTCGGCCGGCGCGTCGCGAAATCTGCGCACGCTCGGAATAGACACCGGGCACCATCGAGACGTTGGGAATGGTCAGCCCCATCGCCTCCGATACCATGCCCATGGTGTTCGCGGTGAACTGGCCGGCGCACGCACCGATCGTCGGCAGGCAGGCGCGCTCGATCCGCTCGAGCGTGGCGCCGTCGATCTCGCCAGTCATGAAGCTGCCGACAGCCTCATAGGAATCGAGCACCGTCAGCGTACGTCCATCCATGCGCCCGGGCAGCGAGCTGCCGCCATAGATGAAGATGGATGGCACGTTGCAGCGGACCATTCCCATCATCACGCCAGGAAGGGTCTTGTCGCACCCGCCGTATCCGATCAGCGCATCGTAGGCCAACCCATGGACCACGGCTTCGATCGAGTCGGCGATCAGCTCACGCGAGAACAGGGAGAACTTCATCCCCTCATGATTCATGCTGATGCCGTCGGACACCGAAACAGTCGAGAACTCACGCGGTGTACCGCCGGCCTCCTCGATCCCGGTCTTGGCTGCAGCTACCTGGAAGTCGTGGGTCATGTTGCAGGGCGTCTGCTCACCCTTCATGCTGACGATGCCCACCATCGGCTTCGCAATCGCAGCGTCGTCGAGCCCCATGGCGCGCATGAATGCACGATGCGGCGCTCGGTCGAGGCCGTCTGTGGTGACTCGGGATCGCAACTTCTTCATATATGCATCTTCTTCGTGCAGCGTCCCGGATGATCCGGAACGCCACGATGTTGGTTCGGCAATTCGCCCGCTTCTATTGCAGCGGCGCGACGATCGACGGATGCTTGAACTGTGCGACATCCAGCTTCGGCAGCATTCCTGTCTCTGCATAGATATCCAGCATCTTCTGGATCGCCGGGAAGTTCGGCGCAGCACCCGGATCGCGGCCGAAATCATTGTCCTTGAGCAGGTAGGTCTCAAGCACCGGGATGGGGGCTTTCAGCACTTCATTGACGACCTTGAGAGTCTCCTCGCGGTTCGCGAGTGCCTTCTTCATGCCCGAGGTAATATCGCGGACATAGGCCTTGACCAACTCAGGGTTCTTGTCGACGAAATCGGCACGGCAGGCTTCCAGGATGTGCACGATGTTCGGCATGGCCTGGGAGAGCGAGAACAGCTTCCTTGTGCCGCCCTTTGCCTCCGCGCGCGCAGCAAACGGCTGGTTCATATTGACCGCGTCGACGCGGCCTTGGCGCAGCGCGTCCTCGGAGACGGCAAAGCCGACCTCGACCAGCTTGATGTCCTTGGCCGGATCGACGCCATTCTGCTTCAAGAGCAGATTGAACGGCCCTTGCGTACCGCCACCGATCACGGAAATGCCGACGGTCTTGCCCTTGAGATCCGCGATTGACTTGATGGGCGAGTCATCCTTGACGGCCCAGTAAACCGAGAAGCCGCCGGGCATCTCGAAAACATGCTGCGCGACGATATAGGCCTTGAGATTGCCGCCGACGACCCCATTGGAGAGGGAGAGCGGCGCCTGCGTCGCGCAGTCCAGCGCACCTGCCGCCAGGGCCTGCGTCATCGGCGCGGTGCCCTGGAATTGGGTCCATTCGATGTTGTAGGTCTTGCCGAGATTGGGAAACTCTGCCGGCCTGCGCATCATCCAGTACTTGGACTCCTCCGCAGGGATGGTCCAGCCGACGCGGATCGTCTGCTGCCCCCATGACGGGCTTGCGCCCGCGCTCACGGCGGCTGCCGCCCCCAAAGCCAGGATCCACTTCGAAACGGTTCGCATCGTGCCACTCCGCTGCTCCGGCGCCGACTGGCGCCGCCAACCCGACCGCCTCAAATGTTTCATGGTTCAAACAATCAGGCAAGCCATGCGAGGTGGGCGATCTTGCCGGCAGGTAGGCTATGTATGGTAAAGCGGCGTCTGCGACAGAAGGAGGCAACCTATGGCTGACGACAGCAAGAACCGCACCGAGAAGCTCGGCTATCTCGGCCTCGGACTCATGGGAACGCCGATGACCCGACGCCTGCTGAAGGCCGGCTATCAGGTCGCTGTCTGGAATCGCTCGGAGGGCAAGGTGGCGCCGCTCGTCGAGGCTGGTGCCAAGCACGTGGTTACGCCCCGAGATCTGCTGGCGAGCTCGGATATCGTCTTCATGTGCGTGACGGATGCGGCGGCGGTGGAGGAGGTGATCTTCGGGCCCGAAGGTCTGGCAGCAGCCCTTGGCGCGGGCAAGCTTGTGGTCGACTTCTCGTCTATCCATCCCGACGCGGCGCGCGATCTCGCAACGCGATTGAAAGACGCGAACGGGACGGGCTGGATCGATGCGCCGGTGTCCGGGGGCACGAAGGGCGCCGAGGAAGGCACGCTCGCCATCATGGCGGGGGGAGAAGCTGGCGACATCGAGAGGGTGCGGCCCTATGTGCTGGCCATGGCGCGCAGGTTCACGCACATGGGCCCGGTCGGCGCCGGCCAGACCACAAAGCTGTGCAACCAGGTGATCGTCGGATGCGCGATGGCCGTGCTCGCGGAAGCAACCCGCCTTGCCGTGAACGCCGGAATTGACGCCAACCGATTGCCCGAAGCGCTCGCCGGCGGATTTGCGGATTCAATCCCGCTCCAGCTGTTCGTGCCACGAATGGTCAACGGCATTCACAGCCCGCCGCTCGGCCACATCGCCACGATGCTCAAGGATCTCGATACGGTCGCCGATGTTGCACAGGCAACCTCGACGCCGGTGCCGATGGCCGCGCTTGCCGGACAGCTTTTCAGGCTGGCGAAGGCCGCGCGAGGTGCGGACGCGGACGCGCTGGAGATCTACAAGCTTTCGGCGGCAGAGCGCAAAGCAGTATAGGGGGCGCGTTACGGCACGTTCTTGCGCTCATCGTCGGCTATGAAACGACCGAACGCCCCTCGCGCAAAGAGCAGCGGCTCCTTCGGATTGTAGGTATATGCCTCGACCGCGCCGAGAAAGATCACGTGGTCACCGCCATAATAGCGATTCACGGAGCGGCATTGAAAGTTGGCGACGCTCTCGGCTAGCACTGGCGCGTTGCCGAGGCCAGGGGTCCAGTCGACGCCTGTGAACTTGTCGTCCGACGATCTTGCAAATTTGTTTGCGAGCGCCTGCTGCGAAGCGCCGAGAACGTTGACGCTGAAATGGCTGGCGTTCTGGAAGACGGTCAGGCTCGAGGAATAGACGACGAGGCTCCACAGAACCAGCGGGGGATTCAGCGAGACCGAGGCGAAGGAATTGCATGTCAGCCCGTACGGCGTGCCGTCGGGCGCTGCCGCCGCGATGATCGTCACGCCCGTTGCATACGTCCCGAGCGCGTTGCGAAAGTCGCGAGGATCAATCTGCGAGCTGTCGCTCGCGAGCTCGTTGGCAGGATCCGGAGCGCGAGGCTGCTTCGGCAAGTCATTCATCGGCCGACCTCACAGCGTGAGATTCTCGGAGGGCAGGCCGAGGGCCACCCGTCCGTAGTTGGTCCCGGCCGCATCGAAGTTGAATGCGAGATGTGAGTTGATCGCGTGCGCATCGCGGAACTGCCGCTGTAACACGCCGCTCGTGAACAGCCCGCGCGCGCCGCTGGCCGCAAACAGCATCGAGACTGCGTCCGTGCACAAGTTCACGGAAAAGGATCCGTCGCGGCGGTATCTGGTCTTGGTCGCCATATCGGGAATATGGCCGCGCCGCGCGTCCTCCATGGCATCGAGACAAGCCGATCGCATGATCAGGCGCGCAGCGTCGATCTTGGCCGAGGCCTCGGCGATCTTGATCTGCGTGCTTTGAAAATCGCTCAGCTTGGCGCGGTTGTAGGTCGAAATACGATGACGCGCGACCTCCGTGTAATCGTCGAGGCACGCCTGCGCATTCCCCAGCGCGACACCGGAAAGGACGTAAGGAAATAGTGAGAAGACAGGCAGCGCATACAGAGGATTCGGATTGACCGTGCTTCCCGGCGTCGGGCCACCCGAGAGGTCCCCTACGGCGACCGTCATATGGTCAGGAACGAAAGCGTCGCTGACCTCCACATCGCACGACCCCGTCCCGCGCAATCCCGCGACATTCCAGGTGTCCAGTACCTTGTAGTCGCCGCTCGGTAGCAGGAATATCCGATACTCGATACCGTCCGCCTCATCGTCGGAATAGACCACGCTTGCCAGCATGTTCCATTCGCAGGAGGCAACACCCGAGGAGAACGGCCAGCTGCCGCGCAACTGGTATCCGCCCTCGACTTTCGTCGCGCGCCCGGCCGGAAAAATGAACGAGGATGCAATCAGCGTATCCGGATCGCGGCCCCAGACCAGATCCTGCGCCCGTCGCTCGAACATGCCGAGCATCCAATGATGGCTCGCCAGGTTGGCGAGATTCCAGGCGACCGACGCATCCGCCTGCCCGAGCAGTTCAGCGCAATCGACGAGAGCGACATAGTCGAGCTCAGCGCCACCAATCCGGGCCGGCTGGAGCATCCGGAACAAGCCGGCCTCATGAAGATCCGTCTCTGTTTCCGAAGGCAGATGCCGCAGCTCCTCCGTCCGTGCCGCCCGCTCCCGTAGTCGCGGAAGGAGGCTCCGGGCCTTCGCGATCATGGCCGCATAGACCTCACCGCCGGCTTGCAGACCTGCGGGCTGGGTCATGCTCGGCTCCTGGCCAGGCGCCATTCGTGTCCCTCGCTTTCACACATTTATGCGGCGGGACCTTCGCCAAATCAAGCCGAGCCAGTGCCTCAAGTCGACCTCGGAGGCTTGACCAACCCAAAAGCGCCCTTCTCGCCAAAATCCGCGATCCGACGTTCGTCGTAGCCGAGCATATCTTGCAGGATCTGCTTGGTGTGCTCGCCCAAAAGAGGTGCCGCGACGGGGTCGACCGCGCCTGTCAGGCTCATCGTAATCGGCGGCTCGATGTTGGGCACCCACTCGGCTGTCGGATGCGGAATCCGGTTCAAGCGATGGCGCTCGCGAGCCTCGGGGGCATTGAAGCCCTCCTCGACCGTCCGGAGATAGCCGACCGGGATATTGGCCAGCTTCATCTTCGCCATCCAGTTCTCGAGCGTATCGCTGGCGAAGACTTCGGCAATGGCTGCCCGCAGCAGCTCCTTGTTCTCCGAACGGGCTTTGCGCGTCGCAAACTGCGGATCGGTGATGAGATCGGGCCGATTCAGCACCTCGACCACAAGCCGGCGGTAGAGCCGGTCGTTGGCGCAGGCCATGTAGAGCGGCCCATCTGAGGCCTCGTAGACTCCGACGGTCGGAGACCCGCTCGGCGAATTGCCGAACCGGCCGGGATTTTCGCCGTTGATGAGATAGGCCATGCCGTAGAAACCGGTCATCCCCATCGCAACGTCGAACAGGGCGACTTCGACATGCTGCCCCCGGCCGAGCCGCTCCCGCGCCAGCAGCGCCAGCAGGATGGCATTGCAGGCGGACATCCCCGTCGCCATGTCGACGATGGGCGGGCCGGTGCGAACCGCCGGTCCATCGGCAAATCCGTTGAGCGACATGAAGCCGCTTTCCGCCTGGGTGATCGGATCGAAGCCTGGCCGGGAGGCAAACGGTCCGCTGCGTCCGTAGGCGGAGATCGAGCAATAGACCAGCCGCGGGTTCAGCGGCGCGACCGATTCATAGTCGAGCCCGAACTTCTTCATGACCCCGCTCGAAAAATTCTCCACGACCACATCTGCCTTGCGGATCAGGTCCAGCGCGATCTCGCGCGCCTCCGGCACGGCAAGATCGAGCGCGATGCCGCGCTTGTTGCGGTTCAGGCTGAGAAAGGCGGCGCTCTCACCTCCAATCTCCGCGTGCTCATAGGCGCGCGTGTCGTCGCCGCCATCGGGATTCTCGATCTTGATGACGTGCGCACCGTAGTCGGCGAGTGTCTGGGTGCAGGCCGGGCCAGCGACCACACGCGTGAAATCAACGACCAATAGACCATCGAGCGCGGTCGGCCCTCCCGTCCCTTGCGAGGAACGTAACGGCAATTGAGGCTTGGTGGGCATCGGTCGCGCTCTCCCTTACATCGGCTTATGGCCGCCGAATTTCCTGCAAGAGCAAGCTTAAAGCCCGGCGCTGCCGACTTCGCAAGTCCCACGCCGGCATCGCTTCAATACGCAAAAAGGACCCGGCAGCCCCCAGGCTGCCGGGTCCTCGGACGTTCCAGGCGCGTACTGGCCATTGGATAGACGGCGCGTTCCGTGCGGCGGCAAACCTGCTCAGTGCAGCCACTTCCGCCAATAGAGCGTATGCGCCCAGGCCCAAGGGGTCTCGGGCTCGAACAGCCGATAGCCCGCCTGAATGAAGTTGTTCGCTGATACCGGGTTGTCCGTCGTATCGGAGACAATGCTGTCCCATCCGATACGCCGCGCCCTCGCCTCCACCGCACGCATCAATCTGCGCTGAAGGCCGCGCCCCCAATGCCGTTGCAACACGCCAACTCTGGAGAAATAACCGGCGTTTCGAACGCGGGTCGAGGGCACAATTCCGGAGAAGGCGACTGCGTCCGCGTTGTGATAAGCCATCCACCACGCGCCGACGTCGAACGTGGGCATCGCCGCGGCATCGAAAAACGTGAGTCGATGCAGATCAGTTAAGCTTTCAGCAACGTCATCATCGGACGCATCGACGATACGAATTCTGTACATGAGCCACTCATTGGGCAGCAGATCTTGATCGGGCACGGAGCGACGTCAACGGTGCCATGAAGGCTCATTTACCCAGTACCACCTTGACGCCAAGCCAGACGGCACCCATCAGGCCAGTGGCAATCACTGTGATCACTGCCTTGAAGGTGTAGCTCTGGGCCTGCTCCACGCTCTTTCGCCACCTCCGCAGGTGCTGAAGATCGGCTCGCATCTCGCTGCCGACCCATTGCACGATCCACATCGTGAAGGCATCTGCGGCGGCGCCGGCGCCGCCGATGTCGATGAAGGCACGGAGCGGCAGCAGCGGATCTGCGGCAACTTTGCCGATCCGCCCCTGCGCGCGCGCTTCCGAGAGCAGCGAGGCAAAATAAGCACCCTCGAAGGCGCGTGCATAGTCTCCCTCCCAGATGTGATCGTAGCGCTCCGGATAGAGCTTCTGGTCGAGCAGCCGCTCCTCCTCGAGCACATCCGGAAACCAGGGATTGTCGCGCCAGTTCGCCTTCACGACCACGGCGCCGTCCGGCTGCCGCCCGCGCAGAAAATCGTCGATCGCATCGCTCTTGCGACGCGGATTCCAGCTCGACCAGAGCTCGGAGTCCTTGGCACGGATCGTCGGCCGCAGCAGCGCGAGGCTGCGTGCGCTCAAGGATTGCGCCTCGTCGATCCAGGCGATGCGAAACCCCTCCAGGGATTTGATCGAGTCGGCGGTGTGATCCTGAAGCCCGCGGAAGATAATGAGTCCGTCGCCGGGCGTCTCGATCTTGTCGCTGAATAACTTGAAGCCGTGCCCGAGCCCGAGGCTTGCGATCTTGCCTTCGATCAAGCGCTTCGACGATTGCGCCAGCGTGCGCTGCGCCTCGCGGATGCAGACCGCGAGCGTGCCGCGCTCGGCCTGGCAGGTCTCGACCAGGAGCTCGCCGAAGAAATGCGATTTGCCCGAGCCACGTCCGCCATAAACGCCCTTGTAGCGCGCAGGTTTCAGCAGCGGCTCGAAGATTTTTGCGGTCGGAATTTTCAGGATGGACACGAGATGCCCTCGTTCGCAAAGGCATCAAACGAAAAACCCGCGCCGGATTGCATCCGCGCGGGCAACACCAACTTCTGTCGATGATGCCATTCTGCCAGTGTTTTGCCCGACGGGTCAACGGTCAATCGAGGCGCGATTGCAGATTGGAAGCTCCGCCATCTCGAGCGTCGTGACGGCGTCACCGCTGTTCGAGCTCGGCGGATGCACGATGATGCGCTCGATCCGGTGAATCAATTCCAGCACGCCGTCCTCGCCGTTCTCGACTGGCTGTGCGGCCTTGCCCCAGCCGCGATCGAGGATGGCGTTGGCCGCCGAGACGCGCGCCGCGGGCGTTGCATCCTCGCTGCGCATGACGCCGACGAGCACCCTGATGGCGGTTCGGGTGTGGCTGCGCGCGAGCGAGCGGATTTCGGTCAGGTTACGCGCCCGCGTCGACTTCGCGCGCGCGGGCAAGCGGGCCGGCGCCGGCTCGTCCTCACCTGCGATGATGTCCTCGCTCACGCGAACGTCTCCCACAGCACGATGGCAACGAGGCCCGCGACGGCAAGCGATATCAGGTAGGCGGTCATCATCTCTCCTTGTCAAGAAAATGCGCGGCAGATCGCGCGAAGAGCGCGATCGTTTCGGGCGCGAACCCTATCTCCGGTCCCGGAGACCGCAGCGGCGCGGGCACGCGGCCCTGCGCCGCGGGCCGGCACGTTCGCGCGTGCACGGCCAGCAATGGGTTCGGACGACGGCGCGCCGATCGGCGCTCTCTCAACGCGTTATCAAGCGAGTGCGTGGCCGCAATGCGCCGCCGCCGTCCGATTGCGACATCGAGAACGAAAAAACCCGCGGCGGATTGTTCCGCGCGGGTGAACCAAGCTCGTCTCGATGATGGCATTATGCCGGTGTTTTGCCCGACGTGTCAAAACCTTCCGCTGAATTGAAAAAGCCCGCCGCGGATTGCGTCCCGCGCGGGCCAAAGCAAACTCGTTTCGATGATGCCATTCTGCCAGTGTTTTGCCCGACGTGTCAAACGAACGAATTCGCACAAGCCGCGTTGGACAATCAGGAGCGACCGGCCATGACCATCAAGACGACCTCACCCGGCACATCGCAAGACGAGACGTTGCGAGATCGTCCGGGCTCAAAGCCGCGCATCGACAAGGAACACTCCACGCAGATCGTCGAAGGCGCCGACGCGACGGCGGATGACGGCCGCGATCTCGCGCATGGCGAGGGCGGCAGCATCGATCTGCCCACACAACCCGGCGATTTGGCGAAGGACGATTAGCCCGCGGCACAAGCGGCGCGCATCTCGATGATGCCATTGTGCCGGTGTTTTGCCCGACGTGTCAACGCGCCGAACAGGCGAGAGCCTCATCTCCCACCTCGATATGTGGTGCGGAAGGGACTTGCTTCAAGCCCCCGGTGATCGCGTAAGACCCCTCGGCCTGAACATCCAGTCGAGGGGTCACGACATGCCTGTATCGCTTCCGACGTCCCGGCCGCACGGCCGAACGCGAGCAGAACGCGCAAGCACCGGCCATGATGTCATCATCGCCGGCGCCGGCCCGACCGGCCTGATGTTGGCCGCCGAGCTCGCGCTGGCTCAAATCGACGTCGCGATCGTCGAGCGGCGCGCGAGCCAGGACATCGCCGAGACGCGCGCCGGCGGACTTCACGCGCGCAGCATCGAGATCCTCTATCAGCGCGGCATTGTCGATCGCTTCCTGCGCGAAGGGCAAATCACCCAGCTCGCCGGCTTCGCCTGGACCAGGCTCGACATCGGCGATCTCCCCACCCGCCATCCCTACGGGCTCGCGCTGCGGCAGAACCAGATCGAGCGCCTGCTGGCCGAATGGGTCTCCGAGCTCGCGGTGCCGATCTATCGCAGCCGCGAGGTGACGGGCTTCGCGCAGGACGAGACCGGCCTCGACGTCACGCTGTCCGGCGGCGAGCGCCTGCGCGCGCTTTATCTCGTCGGCTGCGACGGCGGCCGCAGCGCGGTGCGCAAGAGCGCCGGCATCGACTTCCCCGGCTCAGAACCGACGCTGAGCAACCTCATGGCCGAGGTCGAGATGCGCGCGGCGCCGGCATTCGGCCTGCGTCACGACGCGCTCGGCTTCCACGGCCTCAGCAAGACCGAGAGCGGGCACGTGCTGGTCGTGCTGACGGAGGCGACGCTCGCGCGCACTGGCGAGCCCTCTTTAAGCGATCTCAGCGCGGCGCTCGAAGCCGTCTACGGCACCGATTTCGGCGTGCACAACCCCGCCTGGATCTCCCGCTTCACCGACGCGGCGCGGCAGGCGGCGTCCTATCGCAGGGGCCGCGTGCTGCTCGCCGGCGATGCCGCCCACATTCATCATTCCGTCGGCGGCCAGGGCCTCAACCTCGGTGTGCAGGACGCGGTCAATCTCGGCTGGAAGCTGGCGCAGGTGGTCAGGCGCATCTCGCCCGAGAGCCTGCTCGACACCTATCACAGCGAGCGCCATCCCGTCGCCGCGCGCGTGCTGAAGACCACCATGGCGCAGATCGCCCTGCTCCGCCGCGGCGACGACGGCCGCAAGGCCGCCCGCGAGGTGATCGCCGAGCTGCTCGCCATGGACGAGCCGCGGCAACGCTTCGGCGCGATGATGAGCGGGCTCGACATCGCTTACGATCTCGGCGAAGGCCCCGCGCTGCTCGGCCGCCGCATGCCCGATCTCGATCTCGTGGCGGGCGGGCGGCCGCTGCGACTGTTCACGCTGCTGCACGGCGCGCGCGGCGTGCTGCTCAATTTCGGCAAGCGCGGCAGCATCGACATCGCGCCCTGGGCGGATCGCCTGGAGTTCGTCGATGCCGATTACGACGGCGCCTGGCAGCTTCCGGTCATCGGAGCGGTCGCCGCGCCGAGCGCCGTGCTGGTGCGGCCCGATGGCCATGTGGCCTGGGTGGGCGACGAGAGCCAGAACGGACTTGTGGAGGCGCTGACGCGGTGGTTCGGGCCGGGTGGCGCGAAGGCGTACTACTCCTGAACCACGCCACTCTAGATCGCTTCAAAACATGGCGTCTAGTCCGAGCTCCACACAAGGAGAGGCCAGTTCGTTGCCTTTGGGGGCTCACCTGTCAGTCGCGATAGCCCTTGCACTTTGTCTCTTCTTTGTACTCACCGTGCTTGCCCCACTTCCGCTCGATCTTGCAGGGGCCGCGGTAATACTCCTGCTTGTATTCGCGGTCGTAGTTATAGGCGCGGTAAGGACCCCGATCGTAGCCCCATCGGCCTTTGCCGCTCTCATCCTTCCACGGGTCGGCGAGTGCTGGTGTCGCGATCAGGCCGAGAACAACTCCGATTATCGAAAGCGCGTGCTTCATGGCTGGACCCTTCAAATAGCTGCCCAGCGCCGGGCAACAAGGAAGGCGCTGGGCTTCCGGCGGTGCTAAGACGTCAACGTAGTGCCACTCAACACCGCCCGAACGCTCAAAACAACAGAGCTATTGTACGACACGAAGAAAATAGTAGCCGACGCCACCGATCACGAGAACCGTAGGCACGGCCCAAAGCAGTACGACTGGCATGGTTTCCTCCTCCTTTTTCTGCCCGCTAGTTAAACTGGGGAAAGAGGGTTCCGGTTCCGGGCCGAACAAGCGCCATCCACTCGCTCCGGGCAGCGCGGTGTCCACTCTGGGT
>NZ_LFKZ01000001.1:530-11768 GCF_028128975.1 Bradyrhizobium sp. CCBAU 45321 | reverse complement strand
TGGTGATTCCTTGATCGCGGTCCAGCTCGTCAGCCGCATCAAGCGCGAACTCGGCCACGACCTGCCGCTCAATCGTCTGTTTGAATTGACGACCGTTGAAACCATGGCTGCTGCGCTGGGCCTGGAGAGCGAGACCGACAAGCGAAGCGACGACATCGTAGCGATGCTCGACATGTTGAAGGAAGTCGAACTGTCCGATGAGTGACACGGCACCCACGCAAAAGCAGCAGCTGCGCGACATTTCTCGGCGCCTGATGCGTCTCGATTCCGGCAAGCAGCACGCGTTCCTGTCGCAGCTGGCGGCGAAGGGCGTCAACCTCGCCATGCTGCCCATCGTGCGCCAGGAGCGAAAGCGGGCGCCGCTCTCCTTTGCGCAAGCGCGCCTCTGGTTTTTGTGGCGGATGGATCCGTCCAGCGCCGCTTACAACATATCGGCGACGGTGCGCGTGCGCGGCCAGCTGCAACCACGCGCATTGCAACAGGCGTTCGATATGCTCGTCGCCCGCCACAGCGCGCTTCGCACCGTCTTTCGGCAGGAAGGGGAGCAGGCCGAACAAATCGTCCACGACCCGCAGCCAGCCGTATTGCGGCACGTGATCCTCGCTGGCGACGACCGCGAACGGCAGGCGCGTTCGTTGGCACGGCAGGAGGCCTCGCTGCCGTTCGATCTCGAGGCGGGCCCGCTCATGCGTGCGGCGCTGCTGACCCTGGACGAGAGCGACCATATCCTCGTCGTCAGCCTGCACCATATCGTGGCCGACGGCTGGTCGATGGGCGTGCTGGTTGACGAGTTCTGGAAATTGTACGCGGCATTCGCTTGCGGTGAAGAACCGGCGCTGCCGGAGCCGGAGATTGACTATGCCGACTACGCCGAATGGCAGCGGCTCTGGATGAGTGCGGTCGATGGCGAACGGCAGGTCGGCTACTGGACCAGGCGTCTCGCCAATCCGGCCGTGCTCCAGCTGCCGATCGACCGGCCGCGCCCGGCGGTTCCAGACCTGGCGGGATCGGCACATCGCATCCCGCTCGAACCGGCGCTAGCCGATGGCTTGCGCGCGCTCGCGCGGCGGCATCGCACGACCCTGTTCGCCGTCCTGCTGGCGAGCTTCAAGCTGCTGCTCTATCGCTACACCGGACAGTCCGACATCAACATCGGCGTGCCCGTCGCCAACAGGCATCGCGACGAAGCGTGCGGCGTGATCGGTCTGTTCGTCAATACCCAGGTGCTTCGCACGCAGATCGACGGCCGCGCGGCGATCGCTAACTTTATTGCGGCGGTTCATGCGGCCACTGTCGAGGCACAGGAAAACCAGGACCTTCCGTTCGAACGTCTGCTCGAGATCCTTCAGCCCACGCGCAGCCTGAGTCAGAATCCGCTGTTCCAGGTCCTTTACAATCACCAGCGTCGTTGGACCTCAAGCAATCCGCCCGATCCGACCGGTCTCCAGATCGAGACGATCGATACAGAGGTCGATACCGTCAAGTTCGACCTCGCGCTCGACACCGAAGAGGGGCTGTCAGGCGAGATCCGTGCCGTCTTCACCTATGCGACGGCGCTGTTCGAGGCGGCGACGATCGAGCGTCTCGCCGCGCATTGGACCACCCTCCTGAAGGCCATGGTTACCGACGACGCGCAAGGGATCGCCGATGTGGCGTTGCTGTCCGAACAGGAATTGGGGCAGTTGCGGCAATGGAATCGCGCCGACGACGAAACGGCAAGCTCATCGTTCACACCGGTGCATCGGACGGTTGCACGGCTAGCCGCCGAAACGCCCGAAGCGCCGGCGCTGGTCTTCGGTGACGATGAAATCAGCTATGCCGAGCTCAACCGCCGCGCCAATCGGCTCGCGCACCACCTGATCCGCCTCGGTGTCGGGCGCGACGACCTTGTCGGCGTCTCGGCACGGCGTTCGCCAGGCCTCATTACGGCGCTGCTCGCCATCTTGAAGACGGGTGCAGCCTATCTGCCGCTCGATCCCGAGCATCCGGCCAGACGACAGGTCGGCACCCTGCGCGATGCCGGCGCGCGTGTCGTGCTGGTCGACGCAGATAGTTCGGCGTTGACGCCGCCAGCTGGCGTCGTGGTCGTTCCGCTCGGTGCGATCGATCTCGCCAAGGAGAGCGAAAGCGATCCCGAGATCGCGGTGGTGCCAACCAGCCTTGCCTATGTGATCTACACCTCCGGCTCCACCGGCATCCCCAAGGGCGTCGCGGTCGAACACGGTCCGTTCGCCATGCACTGCGAGGTGACGGCCGGGCTCTACGACATGGATCGGCACTCGCGCGAGCTGCACTTCCTGTCCTTCACCTTCGATGGCGCCCATGAGCGGCTCTGGACCGCACTGACCTGCGGCGCGGCGCTCGTGATGCGGGATGCGGACCTGTGGTCGGCCGAACAAACCATCGAAGTTCTGCGCCGGCAGCGAGTCACCAATGCCGGGTTCCCGCCCGCCTACCTGCAACAGCTCGCCGATTTCGCGATGTGGCGTGGCAATCCGCCGCCAGTCGAGCTGTACTCGTTCGGCGGCGAGGCGATGCCCAAGGCTGGCTTCGACAAGGTCAAGCGCGCGCTCAAGCCGCGGGCATTGATCAACGGCTACGGGCCGACCGAAACCGTGGTCACGCCGCTGGTCTGGAAGGTCGATGCGAGCGAGGAGATCGACGGCAACTATGCCCCGATCGGTCGCCCGGTGGGGCGCCGCTCGGCCTACATCCTGGACAATGATCTCAACATCGTCCCGCTCGGCGTGACCGGGGAACTGTTCATCGGCGGCGAGGGGCTGGCGCGCGGTTACCGGCAGCGAGCCGAGCTGACGGCGGAGCGCTTCGTCCCTGATCCGTTTGGCGCGCCGAGCGCGCGTCTGTATCGCACCGGCGATCTGGCACGCTGGCGTGCCGATGGCGTCATCGAATATGTGGGCCGGTCCGATCATCAGGTGAAGATCCGCGGCTTCCGGATCGAGCTCGGCGAGATCGAGGCATGGCTGATGCGACAGGCCGGCGTGCGGTCGGCCGTGGTTGTCGCCCGCGAAGCGGGCGTCAGCCGTCAGCTGGTCGGCTATGTCGCCGGCGATGGACCGTTCGACGAAGCGGCGATGCGCGCGGCGCTCTCGGAGGAGCTGCCCGACTACATGGTGCCGGCCCGCATCGTGCGATTGGACCGGCTGCCGCTCACCGCGCACGGCAAGGTCGATCGCGACGCCCTGCCGGCACCGGAGATGCCGGCCGCAATCACCGCGCATGTCGCGCCGCGCTCCGCAGCCGAGACGGTGCTCGCTGCGATCTGGGCCGAGCTGCTCGGCCAGCCCGTCATCGGCGTCACCGACAATTTCTTCGAGCTCGGCGGCGATTCCATCATCTCGCTGCAACTGGTCGGTCGGGCGCGCCAGGCGGGCCTGCTGATCGAGCCGCGTGACGTCTTCCGACATCAGACCTTGCAGGATCTGGCGCGCGTGGCGCGGAGTGAAGACAAGGCGGAGATCGTCGCCGCTGAGCTCGATCTCGACGGCCGCGAGCACCTGCTGCTGCCGATCCAGTTGCGGTTTCTCGGTGAGGATGCAGGGGACCGTCATCACTGGAATCAGGCCGTCCTGCTGATGCCGAAGTCGCGGCTCGACTGGAAGCTCGTCGAGCTCACGCTTGCCGCTCTCGTCGCGCATCATGAGGCCCTGCGCTTGCGCTTCGAGGAGATTGATGGCGGTTGGCGCGCAATTTATGGCTCGCCGCCGGCGATCTCGGAGCTGCTCTGGATTCGCAGCGACGTTCGCGATGCCGCCGAGGTCACGGGAGTTGCCGCGTCGGCTCAGGCCAGCCTGTCGCTGGCCGGGCCGCTGCTGCGTGTGGTCGGCATGGATCTCGCGGATGGCAGCCAGCGGTTTCTGGTGGTGGTGCATCATCTGGTCATCGACGGCGTGTCATGGCGGGTGCTGCTCGAAGACTTTGCGGCGGCGTACGATCAGCTCCGCCAGGGCGCGGCTTCAGTCGCGCTGGCGAGGAGCGACTCTTATGCATCCTGGGGCGCGCGATTACAGGCCTATGCTGCGACCGACAGCCGAGCTCGACTATTGGCTGGAGCGGGGATCGCATGCCGCGTTTCCCTGCGATGACGATCATGGCGGGGTCGACCGGGTTGCAGACGGCGAGGAAGTCCTGCTGGCGTTCGACGCCGGATTGACCACGCGGCTGCTGAAGGAAGCCCCGACCGCTTACCGCACCCAGGTCAATGATCTCCTGCTGGCGGCACTTGCGCGAGCCGTGTCGCGCTGGGGCGGGATTGAGGATGTCGTCGTCGAGCTCGAAGGCCATGGCCGCGAGGACGTCTTCGACGGTGCGGACGTGTCCCGCACCATCGGCTGGTTCACCACGGCATTTCCGATGCGCCTGCCGGGCGGCTCGAGCGACGACGCCTCTCTGATCAAATCGATCAAGGAGGAGCTTCGGGCGGTTCCCAACCGCGGCCTGGGGTACGGCGTCCTGCGTCATCTCGGCACCGAGGCGCAGCGGAGCGCCCTGGCGGCACGTCCCGAGCCGCGCATTGTCTTCAACTATCTCGGCCAGTTCGATTCCAGCATGGGAGAGAGTGCCCCGTTTCGCCTCGCGCCCGAGAGCTCGGGGCCGATGCGCAGCGAAAGCGCGCCGCTTGGCCGCTGGGTCAGCATCAACGGTCAGATCGGGGAAGGACAGTTGCGCCTGTCGTTCAGCTATGGCCGTAGGCGTTACCGGCGCGCAACCATCGAACGTCTCGTCGAGCATTACGCGGCTTCCTTGCGCGAACTCGTCGCGCATTGCACGGGCGGCGCCCGCGGCATCACGCCGTCGGACTTCGCCTTGTCGAACCTCAAGCAGGCTGATCTCGACGCGCTGGTCGCAGCGATCGACTGCCGCGAGATCGAGGACATCTATCCGCTGTCGCCCATGCAGCAGGGCATGCTGTTCCATGCCCTGCGTGATGGCGAGAGCGGCAATTACGTCAACCAGATCGGCCTCGAGATCCGTGGTCTCGAGGCCGGCAGGCTGCGCGCAGCCTGGCACGAGATCAGTTCGCGCCACGCCGTGTTGCGAACCGGATTTGCGTGGCGCGAGCTGTCGGGGGCCGCGCAGCAGGTGGTCTATCGCTCTGCGCCTTTGCCATTCGAGGAAGAAGACTGGCGCTCGCGGGCGGCCGCCATGGAAGAGGAGGAGGTGCGGGCTGCGCTCGCAGGTATTGCGCAAGCCGAACGTACCAGGGCATTCGATCTGTCTCAGGCGCCATTGCAGCGGGTCCGGCTGATCCGGCTCGACGACGCGCGCCACTGGCTGATCTGGACCCACCACCATATCCTGCTGGACGGCTGGAGCGCCGCGCGTCTGATGGCCGAGATCCTGCAGCACGAGCGCGGCGCACGCTTGCCAGCAGTGAAGGGCCGCTATCGCGACTACATCGCGTGGCTGCAAGGGCAGGACCGCGAGGCGTCGACCTCGTTCTGGCGATCGGCCTTGGCCGAACTGGACGAGCCCAGCTTCCTAGCGGACACGCTGGGAGAACCTGCGGCCAACGGTGCTTCCGGCCATGGCTCGTCTGACCTGCTGCTCACGGCCGACCTGACGGCAAACCTGCAAGCCTTTGCGCGGCGCGAGCGCGTCACGCTGAATACGCTGGTGCAAGGCGCTTGGGCGCAGCTGTTGCGCCGCCACACCGGCCAGCGCGCGGTCTGTTTCGGTGCAACGGTCTCGGGCCGGCCGGCGGAGATCAGCGGGGCCGAGGAGATGGTCGGCCTGTTCATCAACACGCTGCCCGTCGTCGATCAGGCAAGCCCGCAAACCGAGATCGGAGCGTGGCTGCGCGATCTCCAGGCGCGCAACACGGATCTGCGCGATCACGGCTGGATGCCGCTGTACGAAATCCAGCGTCTTGCCGGCCGTTCCGGACGCGCGCTGTTCGACAACATCCTCGTGTTCGAGAACTATCCGATCGATCAGGCGCTGCGGGGCGAGAGCGAAAGCGGACGCCGGTTCGGCCGGGTCGAGCAGGTCTCGATCACCAACTATGCGCTGACGGTGGCGGTCTTCGCCAAGCCCGACGGCATCAATCTGGGCTTTCGCTACGATCGCAGCCGCCTCGACGACGATCATATCAGATATCTGCAGGCCTCGCTGTCGCAACTGCTGGCCAGGATCGTGGCGGACGCCTCGCGGCCGCTGGGCGCGCTGGACAGCCTCGATGCCGATGAGGAGCAGAGATTGCTCGGCTGGGGCGGCAGCGCCGAGCGGGCACCGAAGTTTGGCGACACTATCGTCGCGCAGATCGAAGCCCGGGCCGCGGCTTCGCCATCGTCGATCGCGTTGATCTTCGGTGAACGGCAGGTCAGCTATGGCGAGCTGAACGCGCGTGCCAATCGCCTGGCCTGGCGGCTGCGGGAGCACGGGATCGGTCGCGACCGGCTGGTCGGCGTAGCGCTCGAACGCAGCGTCGAACTGATCGTTGGCGTCCTGGCTGTGTTGAAAGCCGGCGGCGCCTATCTGCCGCTCGATCCCGACTATCCCTCCGAACGCCTGCTTCATATGCTGCGCGACAGCGGAACGGCACTGGTGCTGACTCAGGAGCTGCTGCTCTCGCATCTCGCGCCGGTGATCATGGATGCTGGCGCCGAAGCCTGGACGATCGACAAGGAGGGCGAAGCTAACATCGAAGCGCCTGCCGGCAATCCCGATGCGGCGCTTCAGCCGGACAACCTGGCTTATGTGATGTACACATCAGGTTCGACCGGCGTGCCCAAGGGCGTGGCCTGTTCGCATCGCGCGCTGGCGGCGCGGCTTGGCTGGATGCAGGGGGAGTATCGTCTCGATCCTGCCGAGACCTTGCTGCACAAGACCCCGTTCAGCTTCGACGTCTCCGTTTGGGAGATGTTGTGGCCGCTCGCAACCGGCGCGCGGCTGGCGATCGCGCCTCCAGGCGCGCATCGCGAGCCGCGACTCCTGGTAAACGCCGTCATCGCCCACGACGTGACGACGCTGCACTTCGTGCCGCAGATGCTCGAGCATTTCGTGACCGAGCCCGGCGCGCCGCGCTGCACCTCGCTCAAGCGCCTGTTTGCCGGCGGCGAGGCGCTGTCGCTTGATCTCATGACGCGTGTGCGTGCGGCGTTCCCCAATGTACGGTTCGACAATCGCTACGGTCCGACCGAGGCTCTCATCAACGCCACCTACTGGACCTGTCGCGACGAAGGGGCGACGCGCGTGCCGATCGGACGACCCATTCCCGGCGTGACGATCCGCATCCTCGACGCCGATCTGAACATGGTTCCGGCAGGCGTGACCGGCGAGTTGTTCATCGGCGGGGCCGGTTTGGCGCGAGGCTATTGGCGGCGCGAGAAGCTGACGGCGGAGCGCTTCATTCCCGATCGATTCGGCGAGGAAGGCGAGCGGCTTTATCGGTCAGGAGATCTGGCGCGCTGGCGCGCCGATGGCGCGATCGACTATGTCGGACGCGCGGATCACCAGGTCAAGATCCGCGGCTTCCGCATCGAACCCGGCGAGATCGAGGCGCGGCTGCTCGATCAGCCCGGCGTTCGCTCCGCCGTCGTGGTGGCGCGCGATGTCGGCATGGGCCGTCAGCTCGTCGGCTATGTCAGCGGCAGCGGCCAATTGACGGAGGCAGGCTTGCGGACCGCGCTGTCGGCCGTGTTGCCCGACTATATGGTACCGTCGAGAATTGCGGTCCTGGAGCGGTTACCCTTGATGCCGAGTGGCAAGGTCGATCGCCACGCGCTGCCGGCGCCCGACATGGCCCATGGCCATCCGGAGCATCAGGCGCCGCGCACGCCGGCCGAGATCGCTTTTGCGGAGATCTGGGCGGAGCTGCTCGGTCGTCCGTCCGTCGGCCTCACCGACAATTTCTTCGAACTCGGCGGCGATTCCATCATCTCGCTCCAGATGGTCAGCCGCGCCCGGCGCGCCGGATACCTGATCGAGCCCCGCGACGTATTCCAGCATCAGACGCTCGAAGCTCTGGCGCGCGCGGCGCGGACCGAGCAGCGCACGGGGACGCTCGCCGATCAGGGGCAGGTCACCGGCCCGCATCCGCTCTTGCCGATTCAGTCCCGCTTCTTTGCGGAGGACATGGAGAACCGGGATCATTGGAACCAGGCGGTGCTGTTGCAGCCGAGAGAGCGTCTCGACTGGAACGTGATGCGGCGCGCACTCACCGCTGTGGTCGATCATCATGACGCACTGCGCCTCCGCTTCGCGCAGAGGCAGGGGAACTGGTGTGCCGAGCACGGCGCTGCTCCGGCAGCGGATGCGCTGCTCGGGGTGCGGCAGGCGATCGACCGGGCCGCCGTGACGGCGCTGGCATCGTCGGCGCAAGCAAGCCTGTCGATCGCCGGCGGAATGCTGTTGTGGGCAGTCGGAATCGATGTCGCCGATGGCAGCCAGCGTTTTCTGATCGTGATCCACCATCTCGTGGTCGACGGGGTGTCATGGCGCATTCTGCTGGAGGACATCGCCGCAGCTTACGCGCGGCTAGGAAACGGCGACGCCACGGTTGTGCTTCCGCCCAAGAGCCACGCCTACGCACTGTGGGGACAGCGCTTACGGACCTACGCAACGTCGCCTGAACTGGCGGCGGAATTGCCTTACTGGGCCAGCCGCGGCGCGCATGCGGACATTCCCTGCGACGACGATCATGCCGACCTCGATCGCATGGCGGATGCCGATGAAATCCTGCTGTCGTTCGAAGAGCAATGGACGCGGCGCCTGCTGACGGATGCGCCGTCGGCTTATCGGACGCAGATCAACGATCTCCTTCTTGCCGGCCTTGCACGCGCCGTCTGGCAGTGGAGCGGACGGGACGACGTTCTCGTCGAGCTTGAAGGACATGGCCGCGAGCCTCTCGCTGGCGATCTCGACCTCTCGCGCACGGTCGGCTGGTTCACGACGGCCTTTCCTGTGCGGTTGGCCGGTGGCTCAGAAGATCCTTCGTCATTGATCAAGACCGTGAAGGAGGAGCTTCGCGGCATTCCCGGCCGCGGACTGGGCTACGGCGTATTGCGTTATCTTGGCTCTGAAGAGCAACGTTTGGCGCTATCGCACGCCGGCGAGCCGAGGATTGCGTTCAATTATCTCGGCCAAATCGACGGAGGCGATGAGGCGGCGCTGTTCAGGATGGCAGCGGAAAGCGCCGGCCCATCGCGGGATGCATCGAGCCCGCTGCGACACTGGCTGATGGTGAACGGCACGGTGCGCGATAGTCGGTTGCTTCTATCGTTCGGCTTCGGCCGCAAGCGCTATCGGCGCGAGACGGTCGAGCGGCTAGCCGCGTTGTACGAGGCTGCGTTGCGTGAGCTGGTCGATCACTGCACCAGCGGCGCGTGCGGCCTGACACCATCGGATGTGGCATTGTCGGGGCTGGGTCAGATCGAGCTCGACAGGCTTGCGCTCGATTGGCGCGAGATCGAGGACATCTATCCATTGTCGCCGATGCAGCAGGGCATGTTGTTCCATGCGATGCATGACGGCGAGAGTGGACTCTACGTCAATCAGGTCGCGGCGGAAATCCGAGGACTCGATGCCGAAAAGCTGCGCCGCGCCTGGCAGGCGGCCAGCGATCGTCACGCGGTGCTGCGGACGGGATTTATTTGGCGTGACCTGTCCGGCGCGCCGCAACAGGTCGTCTATCGACGGGCCGAAGTGCCCTTTGTCGAGGACGACTGGCGAGCACGGAGCGCGACGTGGGACCAGGCGCAACTGGATGCGGCGCTGGCCGACGTTTCGCGGCAGGAGCAGGCCGCCGGGTTCGACCTGTCGCGACCACCCTTGCAGCGGGTCCGGTTGATCCGGCTCGGCGACGACAGGCATTGGCTGATCTGGACGCATCATCACATCCTGCTCGACGGGTGGAGCTCGGCGCGGCTGATCGCCGAGGTGATGCAGCATAACGGCGAGGGACGCCTGCCGGCATTGCACCACCGCTATCGCGACTACATCGCGTGGCTGAAGGCCCGTGACAGCGAGGCGTCGGCGGCCTTCTGGCGCAATGCGACGGCAGAGCTGGACCAGCCGAGCTTCCTGGCAGGCAGCCTCGTCGAACCGACGGGCTCCCAATTGTTTGGCCACGGCACGCTCGCGCTGGAGCTGGATTCTGTACTGACCGGACGCTTGCAGGAATTCGCGGCGCGCGAGCGGATCACCATGAACACGCTGGTGCAGGCGGCATGGGCGCAGTTGCTGCGACAGCATACCGGGCAGGGCACCGTCTGCTTCGGTGTCACCGTGTCGGGCAGGCCGCCGGAACTCGCCGGCGCCGAAGAGATGGTCGGCCTGTTCATCAACACGTTGCCGGTCATCGACGGTGTCGGCCCACAGCAGACCGTTGGATCATGGCTGCGCGAGTTGCAGGATCGCAATCTGGCCTTGCGCGAATTCGGCGCGACGCCGCTCTATGAGATCCAGCGGCTGGCAGGGCGCCCCGGACGGCCACTATTCGACAGCATCCTGGTGTTCGAGAATTACCCGGTCGACCGCGCGCTGATCGGACAGGATCGGCAGATCCAGGTCGGCGAGACCCGGATCGTCGAGACCAGCAATTATCCCTTGTTCGCCAGCATCGGCGTCGATGAGCGCCTGCGCCTCGTCTTCAACTATCAGCGCAAATATTTCGACGAGGCCCAGATCGCACGGCTGCAGCGGACCTTTGTGCGGCTGATCGAGGCGCTGAGCATGGATGCCGATCGACCGGTCGGGATGATCGCGGCCCGCGATCCCGCGGATGACGTCCTGCTCGCACGGGCGAACGATACGCGCCGGGATGAACCGCGCGAGGGGATCATTGCGCAGTTCGAGGCGCAAGTCCGGAAGTCGCCGCAGGCGATCGCACTGGTGTTCGGCGAGGCGGAGCTGAGCTATGGCGCACTGAATGCGCGTGCCAACCGGCTGGCGCGGGGATTGCGCGATCGCGGCGTCGGGACCGACGTCGTGGTCGGGCTGGCGGTCGACCGCGGCGTCGAGATGCTGGTCGCGCTGTTGGCGGTGCTGAAGGCCGGCGGGGCCTATCTGCCGCTCGATCCGGATTACCCGCCGGAGCGGCTGGCGCACATGCTGCGCGACAGCGGCGCGGCGCTGGTGCTGACGCAAGAAAGATTGCACGATCAGTTCGCAGCCATACTGGCGGAGACCGGCGCGGAGGCCTGGCTCGTTGATGGACAGGACGGCGAGGGCGGCGATTCCGGCAATCTCGATGTCGCCGTTCACGGCGAGAGCCTC
>NZ_LFKZ01000001.1:0-310 GCF_028128975.1 Bradyrhizobium sp. CCBAU 45321 | reverse complement strand
AGTCCTTGAGCTCTGGTTGCCGCTGACGATCGGCGCCTGCGTCGTGCTGGCGGATCGCACGGCCGCGCATGATCCCGTCAAGCTCAAGGCAATCGTGCAGCGGCATGGCGTGTCCGTGATCCAGGCAACGCCGTCGACCTGGCGGATGCTGCTTGATCATGACGGTCCTGCGCTGCCGGCGAGCTGCCGGGTGCTGTGCGGCGGCGAGGCGCTGCCGCCGGATCTGGCGCGGCGGCTGGTGGCCCAGGCCGGCGAGGTCTGGAACCTGTACGGCCCGACCGAGACCACGGTGTGGTCGGCGCGCCATCGG